>CAMYJL010000124.1:17193-19154 GCA_947258645.1 uncultured Nitrospinota bacterium | reverse complement strand
GATGCCTAACACCGGCAAGGACAAAGGGGCTTCAGCTGAAGATTTCATAGAAACAGAGTGGCAAAACAATTAATACCTTTAAAGTTCGTCCTTACCTCTTCGTATCCTCCGCGGCCTTCTTCTCTTCTAATTCCTTCATCCGCCTCTGGACACCGGGCGAGGGAATGTCGGGCCGCCATTTCGTCTTCTCGGGCGGCTCGGGCCACTCGTAGGGGAGGTGGCGGTAGGTATTGGGGCCCTCGGCCGTCTTGAGCAAGTCCACCAAGTCGTCGCAGACGGCGCGCTGGCCCGCGCGATCGCCCACCTGGCCGATCTGCCGCCCGAAGGGAAACTGGATGAACGCCGCACGGGAGACGCCGACCTTTTCCGTCATCACGGGAACGTTGCTGAGGGAGACCGTTGAGATCCCCCCCCGTTCGAGTTCGCGCTGAAGCAGTCCGCCGGACCGGATGCAAAGCGGTCAGACGGGGACGATAAACGCCGCGTCCACCCCCTCGGACTTCATTTTCTTGACCATCAGAGGAGCGGTCCCCTTGATGAGCGGGTTGAAGTTCGGGATGTAGCCCATGATGGAATAGAGGGTGTCGGCGAGGCGGCCGATGACGCCCTCGCGCTCGTAGTCCTCGAAAATATCGACCGGCCAGGCGACGTTGCGGTCCTGGGCGAGAAAGCTCGTGTCGATGTGCAGGTGGCTGTACTCGACATCGTCCTGCCCGCACGTCCGGGGAATCTCCCGGTGGGTCGGGTCGCCCCAACTGGGCTCGGCGCGCTCGCGATCGTAGTCGAACGAGACATCGCCCTTCGCGAAAATCCCGGCGGTCGAGACCAGCGTCACGTTGCACTCGGAAAGCGGTTTGGCAAGCGGCGTCCAGGGCGTCTTGGCGGGATCGTTGGGCCGCTGCTGATCGAGCCGCTCCTTCTGGTCGGGGTGAAAGCAAAGACTGTCCACCTTCGTGATCGGCATGATGCACTCCTTTTTCGATAATCAAAACGGAAATGATGACTCGCCGAAAAAAACCGACCTCCCGAATTTTCGGAAAATCGATTCTCCCCTCACTCGACGGACAGGACCAGTTTACCCCGCGTGTGGTCCGCCTCCAACCGCCGGTGCGCCTCGGCGATATTGGCAGCAGACATCGCGCCGATCTCTTCCACGGCGGGGGGATTGATATGGCCCGCCTCGAGCCAGTCCCGGATGACGCCGAGCGCCTCCCCGTAAGTCCCCCAGTAGCGCTTCCCGCCGCCACGCACAGGCGAGCGGAGGAAGACGCTGTGAAACGAGCAGGACTTGGTGAACATCGGCCCCTCGGAGGAGGAGAAAAACTCGGGGATGGGCACGCCCGGCTCGGGGGCGCAGGAGACGATGTGGCCCCAGTAATCGACAACGCTGGCGCAGAGTTTTTTCATGTCCTTGCCGACGAAATCGAACGTCCCCCGGTAGAGCCGCCCGCCGTTCATCTCCACCGCGCGCGCGGCCAGTTCATCGAGGGAGAGCCCGCCGTAGCGGAGGATGTTCGCGGGCGGGACGCCCAGCGCGTCCGTCAGGTAGGCGGCGCTCCCCTCGCTCCCCGCCGTCACGACGATCGGGTCGGCCCCGATGTGCCGGAGCATCTGAACCCCCATCGTGCCGACCCCGCCCGAGCCGCCCGCGACGAAGGCGGACTCGCCCTTTTCGAGGCGCGACTTCATCACGACGCACTCATACGCCGTGAGCGCCACCAGCGGGACGGCCGCCGCCTCGGCGAAGGAGAGCTTCGCGGGCTTTCTCGCGACGAACTCCGACGGGACGCAGACGAACTCGGCGTAGCCTTCGCCCCCGCTCTCGCCGAAGCGGGGGAGATAGGCCATCACCTCGTCCCCCGGTGAGAACGCGCTCACGACCGGCCCGACGGCCTCCACGATGCCCGCCGTATCGCGCCCCATGATCATGGGCAGCGCCCCGCCGCTGAAGCCCGATCGCG
>CAMYJL010000124.1:0-17183 GCA_947258645.1 uncultured Nitrospinota bacterium | reverse complement strand
GGTCGGGTTGACCGAGATCATCCGGGCGCGGATCTTGACCTCGCCCTCTTTCGGATCGCGCTCGGGAACCTCCCCGTCCGCCAGGTTCTCGGTTCCGCCGAACGCCTTGAGCAATACCGCTTTCATCTTTTCTCCTTTTTCAAACCATTTTCTTAAACCATCCACGCGCCGCCCGCGAGCATGAGCCCCTGGCCGGTGACGTTCTGGCTCTCGTCGCTGACGAGGTAGACGGCCATATGGCCCACATCGTCCGGGGTCTGCTCCCGCTTCAGGGGCACCGCCGCCTGCACGAAGGCGTCGAACACGTCGCGGGCGTCCCGCTCGGTGTCCTCCCCGATGATCACTCCGTGGCCCTTCTCCCAGAGATTCGTCCAGAGAAGCCCCGGGTTGATCGCGTTCACGTTTACGTTGTGGGGCGCCATCTCCTTGGCGAGGCTCATGGTGAAACTCAACGCCGCGGCCTTCGAGGCGCAGTAGTGCGGGACGTTTTCGTTCGCCCGCCGGGCGGCCATCGAGGCGATGTTGACGATCTTCCCGTAGCGGCGCCCGCGCATGTGAGGGGCAACCGCCCGGCACATGAGGAACACGGCGGTCGAATTGACCGAGAAGACAGCGTTCCACTCATCGAGGGTGAGCCGGTCGATGGGGTTGCCGAGCATGGACGAGGCGCGGCCGTGGCAGTTCACGAGAATGTCCACCTGGCCCATTCGCTCGAGGGCTGTCCGGACGACGCGCTCCGCCTCCTCTTCCGCCGTCAGATCGGCGGCCAGGGCAAAATGGGGCTCTCCCCCGGCGGCGTCCGCCCCTTTCCGGGCGATCTCTTCGGTCATATCGACGGCGCAAACGCGCGCGCCCTCCCGCGCGAAAGCCTTGATGATTCCGCGGCCAATGCCGCCGCCACCGCCCGTGACGATGGCCGTCCTGCCTTCCAAGCGCATGGAGCCCCCTCCCTCTCAAAGTCCGATGGCTGTGCCGGAGCTTCCGCCCCACAAAGATGTCCGATTCCGTCAAGCTACATGAAACGGCCCGGGGATGACCAGCGGGAACGGGGTTCGAGACGCTTTCAGGCCCTGTCGGCCCTGCGTTGTCCGACTCGGGGGCGGGATGCTATTCTCCCTCCCGACGTGAGCCGGTGCGGCGGACTGTTTCGCCCCTCCTCCGATTTTTCGAACTGATTTTTTCTTGGAGATATGAACATGTCCCTTCTGAAAATGACAAAAGACTCCATCGACATCGGGATCGTGGTGAAAGACCTGTCGGTCTCCGAGAAGTTTTACGGGGAGACGCTCGGCCTGCCGGAGGTGCGGGATGTCCAGATCAGCGCCGATGTCGCTGCGAAATCCGGCTGCGCCTCGGGCCCGTTCCGCTTCAAGGCGTTTCAGGCGGGGGAGGTTCAGCTCAAGATCGCCCAGGCCGAATCCAACCCGCCCTCGGGCAGCGGCAAGGTGGACGCGGCCACCGGCCACCGCTACCTCACCTTTTCGGTGGAAAGCGTGGAAGATGCCTACAATGCGCTGAAGGCGGCGGGCGTCCCCCTACAGGGGGAAGTGACCGAGGTCGTGCCCGGCCGGTTCATCTGCTTCTTCGCCGATCCGGACGGGAACATGCTCGAGTGCGTCGGACCGAAATAATCCCGACCCCATCCACTTCGCTTCGCCCACGGATTCGTTGATGTTTGAAGCCGTACAGCTCTACCTCGCCGAGTTCACCTACGGGGGGATTTTTGTCGTCCTGCTGTTGTGCGGGCTCGGGCTGCCCATTCCCGAGGATATTCCGATCCTCACCTCGGGCTATCTGGCGCACCTGGGCGCGATCAACATCTGGGCGGCGCTGGCTGTGAATCTCACCGGCGTCCTCATCGGGGACATTTTCATCTACTCTCTTGGCTACTACTGGGGCCCCCGGGCGGCGGAGCATCGCCTGTTCCGATCGCTGATGACCCCGAAGCGGATGGAAAAGGTCGAGCGTTTTTTCGGCCGCCACGGGAAAAAAGCGATATTCTTCGGCCGGTTTCTCGCCGGGCTGCGCGCGCCCCTGTTTCTCATGGCGGGGGTGATGCGGGTGCCGGTCCGGACATTCCTCGGCATGGACATTCTGGCCGCTGCCCTGAGCGTTCCCGTCCTGCTCTTCACGGCCTACTATTTCGGGGACGAGATCGACATCCTCCGGCGCATGGTGGGAAAGACGCAGAACTTCGTCTTCCTGATCATCTCCGCCGCGGCCCTGATAATCGCCCTTCGGTTCGTCATTCAGCGCCGGAAGTCGCAAAAACCGCGCGTGGCGGACTAACCTCCCCCATCTGCGGATAGTGTACTGATTCGATTGTATTCTTGTGTCATTCCGAGGGAGCGACGCGGCTATAGAGCAGCCGCAAGCGGCTCGTCCGCAGGGCGGACTGAAGGAATCTAATTTTCAAGGCGAGAAGCAGATTCCTCGCTGCGCTCGGAATGACAAGGCGGATCAGAGACCAATGAAGGCACTGCCCATCCGCCACAAACTCCGCAAAAACTTTTCTCAACAAAAATATTTCGGGATGGCGGTGCGGAACGGCGTCACAGCCCGGAAAATCGCCGCGAATCAGACGGCGGCCTGAAGAAACGGCAGCCCTTCCTTTTCGATTTCGACGGCGTGCGCTCCCCTGGCCGAGATCCGGAGGATGTGCATCCGGGCGGAGATGTCGTGGGATTTATACACTTCCCGCATCGCGATTCCCACTTTTCCCGCGTTCCGGTGGCAGACGGCCAGGACGCACGGGCCCGCGCCGCTGATGCACACCCCGAGAGCGCCCGCTTCATAGCCCGCCGCGAAAACCTCGTCGAGCGGTCCCATCAGCTCCTTCCGGTAGGGCTGGTGGAATTTGTCCTTGATGGCCTCTCGAAAAAGCTCGTCCCGCCCGAGGGCAAACGCCGCGAGGAGCATCCCCACGCGCTGGACGTTGAAGGTTCCGTCGGAGAGGGAGATCTCCTTCGGCAACCGGCCCCGCGCCTCGCGGGTGCTGACTTCGACGGGCGCATGGGTGAATACCGTGCGGCCGTCCTCGTTGACCGTCGAGATGCAGAAACCGCCCGCAAGTGCGGGCACCACGTTGTCGGGATGGCCTTCCAGATCCACACCGATCTGAACAAGATCGTCCAGCGAGAGGGGGTTTCCCAACAACAGGTTGGCCCCCACGAGACCGCCGACCAGGGCGGCGGAGCTGCTCCCCAGCCCGCGGGCCAGGGGGATGTGGTTGCGCTGCTTCATCCAGAGCCCCGGCAGCGTCCGCCCCGCCTTTTGATACACGCGCTTGACCGCCTCGACGCAGATGTTGGATTCATCGCGCGGGATTTCGTCCTGGCCCTCGCCCTCGACATGAATCGAAAGGCCCCAGGGAAGCTCGTCCAGTTCGACGCGGTTATAGAGATTGAGCGCGACGCCCAGGGCATCGAACCCCGGACCCAGATTGGTCGTGCTGGAAGGAACCTGAACGCGGACCAGACTCAAAACCCGTCTCCTTTTCCCCTGACTTTACCCTGAAATATCTTCGGAGCGCGCGAATGTGCAACCGGCTTCCCGCATCTCCTCAACAGCCCGCTCGCCGTCGCCCGGCTCAACGTCCACCGCGCGCACGGCGTCTTCAAGGACGACGACTTCGAACCCTTCTTTCCGGCCGTCCAGCGCCGTGGCGCGCACACAGTAATCGGTCGCCAGACCGCAAACAAAAATCCGCCGGACGCCTTTTTCCCTTAACTCCACCGGAAGCGTCGTACCGTCAAATCCGGAATAGGCTTCGGCGTCCTTTTGCGCCGCCTTTGATACGACCAGATCGATACTACCTTGCGCCATATCCGGATGAAACGCGGCGCCGGGCGAGTCTGCCACGCAATGGGGGGGCCAGATTCCACCCTGCGCCGCGAACGAGATATGATCGGCGGGATGCCAGTCTCGGGTCGCCACCCTGAACCAGCCGGGGACGGTCAACAGCCGGTTCACCAGCGGGACGATTTCGTCTCCCTCCGGAACACCCAGAGCGCCGCCCGGGCAAAAATCCACCTGCAAATCAACCACGATCAGCCCATCCGCCGGGCCAACAGATATCGCGCTCATTGGCACCGCTCAGGATTTCGGATCATGCGCTTTTTTTATCCAGCCCGGCGTAAAAATTATGCAGGGCTTCCATCAGCTCGCCGAAATACTGGCGGTAGTAAAAGAGCGAAAGGCCGTAGGGGTCTTTTATCGTATCGCCCGGCTTGCCGCCGGGGCGGTGCCGCGCGAGCTCTTCCACCTTCTCCATCCCCTCCGGAAAGTTCATTTCGATGAAATCCTTGTGCTCGGGAGACATCACGACAATCCGGTCGGCCCATTCGATCAGATCACTTGAAACGGGCCTGGCCCGGTGCGAGGTCAAATCGAGACCCACCGACCCGGCCACCTGCTGGGCCTCGGGAGGTGAGGAATTGCCGTTCATCGCGTGAGTTCCCGCCGATAGCGATTCGATGTCGCGCCGTCCATCGCGCGAGGCGAATTTCCCGAGCAGGGCTTCCGCCATCGGCGAGCGGCAAAGGTTTCCGGTGCAAACGAAAAGTACGTTCATTATTTGGGTTGAGCGCTTCCATCGCGGCCCGGAACAAGCCGGAGCCGGATTTTCGAATGGTTTTTTCCGCGTCGGACAGTCACGTTGAACCCGTCCGAATACTCCGGGTACATCTTTTCAAACTGTCCCACGGTGGAAACGGCCTCTCCTTCCACGTCGAGGATAATATCTCCCCGGCGGAGACCCGATCTGTCTCCGGCGGAACCGCTCGACACCTGGGAAACGAGCAGCCCCTTTTCACCACCCCCGAAAAACCGCGCCAGCGCGGGGTTCATCGCCTGGAGGACAATGCCGAGGCGCTTCCGATGAGTCAACTTCGGCACGGAGATGCCGGCCACATCATCATGCAACACCTCGCTTCTTACGAATATGGGAGACCGGGTTCGAAGCGCCAGCGCGATGGCGTCGGAGGGCCTGCTGTCGATGGAGAAGCTGCGGTCACCGGATTTCATC
Source organism: uncultured Nitrospinota bacterium (assembly GCA_947258645.1). Lineage (GTDB taxonomy): Bacteria > UBA8248 > UBA8248 > UBA8248 > UBA8248 > CAMYJL01. The sequence goes on along the minus strand of CAMYJL010000124.1, from coordinate 12,157 downwards.
TCAATATGGGCGAAAGAGCCTTGAGCCCCTCGATCATGTTGCGGATCAGATCGTGGGTCATCGGCCTCGGGGGCTGGATGCCCTCGAGCTGCATCATGATGGCCTGGGCCTCCGCCGGACCAATCCAGATCGGAAGAATTCGCCCGTTTTTCTTGTCCTCGAGAACAACGATGGGCTGGCTGGTCCTGGGATCCAAAACGACGGATTTCACCTGGACTTTCGACATTTTGGCTGAAGACGCCACGGCGCGGACCGTCGAAACCGACGCGATCGCGGCGAGGAGGACAAAAGCCCATATCAGCCAAATCCGGTATAAGTCTGGATTATCGATATTGTATCGCATTACCTTCCCCAAAAAGGAAACTGCCCCGCAGATGCTACTTCCCCAATGCTGTTCCAAAATGAGCGATTTGAAAACGCTTGGTTCATACATCTCACAACTTCGATATTCCAGGCGTGGACGGTTTCAGCAAAAGGACTCTCTGATCAGATGATCAGCCGAACCCCACCCAGCTCTGCCTGGCTAAAAACCAGTTTCCCGCCGGGCGATCCAATGAACATCAGGTTGGCGGGAACGTTCCATTCCTTGGATAGTTCCTGGATGAGCTTCGGACCAAAAACACCTTTCACGATATTTAAATCAATTTCAATCTGGGGGTAGGCGTCATCAAGAATCGCCAGATCGTCTTTGAGTTTGGCCGGCACTTCTTTTTCGTCCTGAACCACAGTGACGAACTTGATGCGGTTGGTGTGCTCATTGTCGCGAACATAGAGGATGGCATTATTCAAGTTAGCCACGTTGTCCCCACGGGTAAAAAAAACGACCTGCTGGGAGTTAATCTCTTCAATTTTTTGGTGGATACCCCTGGATATCGTACCCATAAACCTGGAGAGGCCTGAGCTGACGATGCGCACCATGAATAGACAGCCCTTCAATAGGGAGATTCGGGTGAGCATAATTAATATGATCAGCATTGCGGGGACGAAGTAGTTCAAGAAGACGCGCAGATAGGATGGGTTCAAGATCGCATTGCCGACCAGCCCCACCAACACGGCGGCGATGCCCAACATAACGGTCGCCCAGCCCGCCTGAGAAGGACGCGGCAGCCGGGCGCGCTTGACCTTCAGAAGGATGTTGCCCAAACCGAAAAGTGCCATCACCGCCAAAAACGAAAGTGTGTAAACTCCGGCCAAGGCCTTCAGTTCGCCACCGGTGATCAGCAGAATCGAAACAGCCAGCAGGAAGAATGAAATAATAATATAATGATGGGTGCCACGGCGGTTGGACTTCAGAAGAAACTGGGGCAGGCAACGATCGAGGGTCATCCGCAGGATCAAACCGTTCACGCCGACATAGCTGGTCAACACGGCACCGCTGAGCACCATGGCGGCGTTCACGCTGATGAGCCAGGACAGCCATGGCCCCCCTGCCAAAAATCCCATATGTGAGAGTAACGCCGAATGATTCGCCTCAACATGATCGAGAGGCACAAGAGCCAGTGCCAGCAACGCAATGGTAGGGTTCAGGACAGTGACGGCAATCCACATGTTTCGCAGGGTTTTGGGAAAAACGCCCTCCGCTTGCTCCTCCACGAAATTGGCCGAACTCTCGAAGCCCGAAACGCCCAGCATCGCAGCAGCAAAACCGAAGAGCAGGGCAGCACCCAGTCCTCCCGGAGGAGGAGACTGAAAGTTTTCGAATAGAAGTCCTGGGCCGTGAAAGAACAAATAACTCGCGCCAAAAGCGACAAGAACACCCAGCGTGGTGAGGTGGGTGATGAAGATGGCGACCGCTACCACTGCGGATTCGGTGATGCCAATGATGGCCAAAATCATAAACAATGCCAGCAAACAGACGGTAGCCGGGATAACCGGCAGGCCGTGCCACAAAGAAAAGACATAGTGCATCGCCTCGCTGGCCGAGATGACCGCCGTTGCCATATAGGAGAGGATCGTCAGGCAAGCGGCAATCGAGGCGCGAAACTTGCTCGTCGTATTGAGAAGGGCATTGTAGGCTCCGCCGTTCAGGGGCAGCGCGCCGACCACTTCGGCATAAATGGCGCGGAAGAGGAAGAGCACAGCAGCCACCATCAGCAGAACAACAGGCGCAAGCTTGCCCGCGTATATAATTGCCAGAGCTGACACATATAAACACGAGGAAGTGATGTCGTTTCCGCAAATGGCGGTGGCCGACAACTGCCCTAAGACGTGAGTCTTTTCTCTCGTCTTGGGAAGGTCGTTCTCCGTCAGGCCGAATTTTTTCGTCCCCGCGAATTCACCCACTGCCTCAGAGCCGCTCAAAACCGCATCTCCTCCCACCCCGAATCACAGCGCACCAAGTGCGCCCGAAAAATTCGATTTCTGCGAAAACGCATTCCTTGATGATGGCGATGGCGGACGACGGGAAGCGCGCCACGAAAATTGGCCCCTCCCGTAACAAAACGGCGACCTTACCGGTCATCTTATATCATGTAGTTAAAATGATCTTTGTCTCGCTTTTTATATACTGCCGCATCATTCAGGTGGATAGCACTTTTCCCCGGCACCTTCCGCGTCATCAAGAATTCGCCAAGCGGCTTTGGCGGTCGGGGGTGCTTCGCCTTTCAAATAGCGGTCCCAGAAGAGGGATTGTCCGCTACCACCCGGCCTCAAAAGCCGCCCGCTCCTTTTTACGCCGTCGGCTGGGAGTAAAATGAAGAGAAAAGCCTCGCCGGTGAAGGGAAACCTTCCGGCCACACCGGATTATCACCGGTGGAAAAAGGGCAAGCAAGATGAAAAAGGCGGAAGAGGCCCGAACGGCCCTCCACCATCCCGGAAAAACGCACATGATATTGAAAAAAACAAGAGACCGAAAATCAAGTCTTGACACCCGGCTAACTCTGATACACCCTTCAATAGTAGTTAAATTAGGTAATATAAATAATAGCAATTATATTTTTAAGCATACGCTGAGGATATCCCGGTACCGCCCGCGAGAGACAAGCTTTCCTCCTCCCAAGGAGCCTTTCCGGATGCAACGAATCAAAGTCGAGCAAGCCGAGCCGGGCATGGTGATCGGTCACCCCATCGAGACTTCGAGTGGCCAGATTCTCTGCGCCAAGGGCACCGAGTTGACCGAGGGGCTGGTTGATCGACTCGACAATCTCGATATCTCTCACATCTTCGTCGACGGACATCCCGTCGACGACGGGAAACCCCGAAAAACACTGAAAGAAGAACTTTCCGTGCTGGAGCGGCGTTTTGCCGCCGTCGGCGACAACAAGCTCATGAGCGCCCTGAAGATGGTCGTCCAGAAACACATCCGGAATAAACACCAGCGCGAACTTGAAGAAAAATCCAAAGAGGCGGCGGGCCTGGAAGAATCGGACGCCGAGACCGAAGCAACAGATGCACAGCAGTTCAAGCTCAAGGTCGAAAAGCTCGAGAACCTGCCCACCCTGCCCGGCGTGGTCTCAAAACTCTCCACCATGGTGGAGAGCCCCAACGTGAGCACGGCGCAGGTCGGCGAGATGATTCAGGCCGACCAGGTGCTCTCGGCCAAAGTGCTCCGCCTCATCAACTCGGCCTTTTTCGGGTTTCCCGGCAAGATCGCGACCGTGACCCACGCGCTCGTCCTCCTCGGATTTGACGCCGTGAAGGGGCTCGTGCTCACGGCGTCGGTGTTCGACATCATGGCGACCGAGATGCTCCAGCTCTGGCAGCATTCGCTCGGCGTCTCCGTGGCCTCGGGCATCATCGCCCGCCGGACCGGCTTGAGGGATGTAGAGGAAATTATCGTAGCCGGGCTGCTGCACGACATCGGCAAGGTCGTGCTCAACGTCGAAGGGCCGGAGCTTTTCGAGCAAGTCTCCCAAAAAACCGCCGGGAGTGACCTGTTGTTTATCGATGCGGAGCAGGAAATTCTCGGCTTCGACCACACCCTTGTGGGCGACTGGCTATGCGACAAGTGGAACCTTCCGGCCAACCTCCGCGATCCGATCACGCTGCATCACACACCCACGCGCGCCAGAAACGCGGTCCAGGCAACCGCCGTGGTTCACATGGCTGACATTCTCGTACGTGCGGTGGAATTCGGAAGCGGGGGCGACAAGGGAATCCCGACTCTCGACCGGAACGCCGTCGTCGCCCTGAACCTCTCCCTGTCGGACCTGGAAGAGATTCTCGATGAGATGGAATTTGAACTGATCAAGGCGGAAGATCTTATCCCCGAGGAATAATTTTTCTCCCTTTTAGTTCTATATTCCGCACCGTATACTCGTATGCACCTCGCCCAGCTGTAAAATTTCCCGGCACGGGACGACACGTTTTCGCCCGGAAAGGACCGACGTTGACTGACGCCGCACTTGTCCTGACCGTCCTCGGAACGGGAGATGCCTTCGCTTCCGGCGGGCACCCTCACAGTTGCTATCTCCTCGAAGCGCCGGCGGAGAACGGGAGCGAATGCCGCTCTGTCCTCATCGACTGCGGGCCGACCGCCGTCCCCATGCTTCATGGAATGGACCACGACCTCGCGAAGATCGATCTCGTCCTCATCACCCATCTCCACGGCGACCATACGGCGGGGATCGGGTTTCTCTACCTGAACTACCAATTCCACGTGAAAAGAGACCGGCCCCTCATCGTCGCCGGCCCGCCGGGAACGGAGGAAGCGTGCGAAACTCTCTTTCGCGCCTGCTACCGGGAAACCGTCGATTTGATGGATCGGCGCTTCGAGGTCCGATACATCGAGCTTCCGGAAGGAGGCGAAACCGAACTGTCGGGACTCCGCATTCTCGCCCGGAAGGTGACTCACATGCGTGAGGGGATCCCCTACGGATACCGCATCGCGTGGCGCGGAAAGACGCTCGGCATGAGCGGCGACACCGAATGGGACGAAGCCCTGGTCGAACTGGCCGGCGAAACGGACATCTTCATCATGGAGTGCTTCGGTGCGGGAAAAAATATGCGCTTCCACACCTCGGTGGAAGATCTGAAACAGCACGCCCCCCGCCTCCGCACCCGGCGCCTCCTGCTGACGCATATGGGGGAGGACGTCCGCGCCCTCGCCGCAAGGGGCGAGCTTCCCTTCGAGGCCGCGCACGACGGCCAACGTCTGGAACTCTAATCGCTCCGGGATCACACCTTTTTTTTCTGGGTCATCAGGACTGCATACTGGCTGAGCTTAGCGGGGCCGGCGAAAATCTCCTTGGGCGTCTCGCCCGCGCGGGCATGCGCTTTGACAAACGGCTCACTCCCAATCCACGCCTCGAAAGCCTCCTTGCTCTTCCAGATGGTGTGGCTGATGTACTCGCCCGGATCGTCCCCGCGAAGCAGATGGAAAATTTCAAAGCCGTCCACCTCATCCAGGAACGACTCACGCGTACGCCACAATTCCTCAAATTCGCTCTCACGGCCTTCGGCCACCTGAAACCGGTTCATGACGATATAGCTCATCGCTGCTCCTCAAAATTCTCTGACGTATAAGATTCAAAATACATCTCGACCGTATTGGAAAGGGCATTATCTGACGTGTCAAGAAAGTCCCGAACGAAAAAACCCCTCCAAATGGGGGGGTTCATTCCCCCGGCCTTTTGACATTCGTATTTCTTCTGGTTCATCCTGACCCGAGATGGACAAATCATCCAAATAATCCGGACAATGAGACACATCCTGGAGGAAAAACGCCATGAGCGACACCGCCACGAGAAAAGCCTGCGTCATCCGCCCCGCGGAACTCGCCGACGACGAGATCGACGGGGGCGCCACCCACAAGACCATCGTCACCCGCGGGGCGAACCTGACCGACATCACCGTCTACCGCTCGCAGATTACGCCGGGCAAATCCCACGACTGGCACCATCACGAAGTGGACGAGGTGATCTTCTGCGTGAGCGGCGAGGGTCGCTACGAACTCGAGGACAACGAACTCCGCTTCCAGGCGGGCGAGTTCATCTTCATGCCCAAGGGAACCGAACACCGCAGCTCGAGCACGACTGACCAACCCGTCGAGCTCGTCGCCATCTTCCAGCCCGGTCTGGAATAAATCCGCTTTTCCGAAAGGGCGCGGGAAATCCAGAAAAGGAAATTCACTTGCCTGGGATACGACCATCATGACGCAAGACGCGTGGCGCTCCCGAACCGGTTTTATTCTTGCCGCACTCGGCTCCGCCATCGGGCTGGGAAACATCTGGCGCTTCCCCTACATGGCCTACCGAAACGGAGGGGGCGCATTTCTTATTCCCTACCTGATCTCAGTCGCCGGGATCGGCATGGCCCTGATGATGGCCGAGCTCGCCGTGGGCCACCGCTTCCGGGCCTCCCAGCCTCAGGCGTTCCACCGGGGCAACAAATCATGGGAAATCGCGGGCTGGTGGGCCGTCTCGGTCGGCATGCTCGGCGTGACGCTCTATTACTGTGTCGTCATCGGCTGGACGATCAACTTTTTCTTCTACTCCCTTCCGTTGTCCTGGGAGCCGAACCCGGGCGATTTTTTCTTCAAGAGCTTCCTGGGACTCTCTAAGGCCCCCACCCAGATCGGTGGCATCCGCTGGTCCATCGTCCTGTCCACGGCCTTCGTCTGGGTAGCCTGCTGGCAAATCGTCAGCCGGGGGATCGCCAGTGGAATTGAGGTAGCGCTGAAGATCATGATGCCACTGATGATCGTCCTTCTTTTGACGCTCATGGTGTGGAGCTTCTTCCTGCCGGGATCCGCGGCGGGTCTTTGGGCTTATTTGAAACCCGATTTCTCAAAGCTGCTGGAACCGCGTGTTTGGATAGATGCCGTGGGCCAGACGTTTTTCTCTCTCAGTCTGGGATTCGGCATCATCGTCGCCTACGCGCGCTACCTTCCCGAGGACGCCAACCTGACGGCTGACGCTCGCTGGATCGTATTCGGGGATACCCTGTTTGCGGTGGCCGCGGGTGTGGTGGTTTTCTCGACAATGGGCTTCATGGCCCAGCTCCAAGGCCTCCCCATCGACAAGGTCATGAAGAGCGGACCAGGCCTGGTCTTCGTTGCCTTCCCCCAGGCCATCAGCAGCCTGCCGGGGATGCGGCCCGCCTTCGGCGCCCTGTTTTTCCTCTCTTTATTTCTCGCCGGCCTGAGCAGCGCTCTCTCCCTGATCGAGGCGCTGGCCTCTTCCCTCACGGACAAGTTCGAGGCGCCCCGCTCGCGAATCGTCGCGATCATTTGCCTCGCGGGTTTTTTCGGAAGCCTGATGTTCACCACGGGATCGGGTCTCTACTGGCTCGACATCGTGGATCACCACGTCACCCAGTACGGCCTCGTCCTATCGGGATTTTTGGTCTCCGTTTTTGCGAGCTGGATTCTGGGCAGAAGCGAGTTGCTGGACCACCTCGGGGGAAACCATGACTCCCTGATAGGCCGCCTTTGGATCTGGCTGCTCCGCTATCTGATCCCCTTGGTTCTCGCCGCATTATTTGTATGGTCCCTGATCACCGACCTGACAAAGGCCTACGAAGGATATCCCGTTCCCATGCTGATCGTCCTCGGGGGAGGCTGGCTCGCCGCCATGGGCGCGATCGCCTACTGGGTCTGCCTGCAGAAATGGCGCTCAGGTCCCGAAGGCTAAGGGCAAGCAGACCTCCCGGCACCATCCATGCCCGATCCCGTCCGTCCGCTATTTCTTTCCCGGCGGGAGGCGCCGAAGCTAGCGCTTATTCATCACCGGCTTGAGAGAGCGCAGGTAGGCGATGAGGGCGTCCATGTCCGCGCCGCGGATGTTCTTGTAGAAATGATACGCCATCGGCGGGAACATCTTTCCGTACTTAGCGCTGTAACCTTTCCTGATTGCCGTCTCGATCTGCCGGTCGCTCCAGTTTCCGATTCCCGTTTCCTTGTCGGGCGTGATGTTGGACGAGACGTTCGTCCCCCAAGCGCCGACCATACGAAAGCCGCCAGCGCCGAGGCGGTTCTTGACGTCCCGAACGCCGGGCTTGGCGAAGGGCGTGTGACAGTCGATGCAGTGGGCGATTGGCCCGGCGAGATATTCGCCGTAGCGCACCTTGTCTGAGCGGGAGACTTCCGGAACGCCCTTCACTGGCGGGCCGTAGGCCGGGGGAAGCGGAAAGTTGTAGACGCTCTTCGGAGCCTTGTTCCGCACCGGCTTGACCGACCGGAGATAGGCCACGATGGCGCGGACGTCCCGATCGGACATATTCCGGTAAAGCCAAATGGGCATGGGGGGCCCGATAATTGTACCGTCCGGGCGCTTTCCCTCGCGGACGGCGCGGATGATCTGTGCGTCCGTCCAGTTTCCGATGCCGGTTTCCCTGTCCGGCGTGATGTTGGGCGCGTAGGCGACGAAGCCCTCCTCGTCTATCTTTTCTCCGCCGGCCATCTCTCTCTCGTTATCGGGCCGGCCCACGAGGCTGCCCGGCGTGTGGCAATTTCCGCAGGCGACAATGCTCCTTTCGAGATAGGTTCCGCGCTCAAGGAGCGTCTCTGCCGAGGCGCCGCCACCAAAAAAGAAAACGAATGATGCCAGTCCTGAAAGAAAAAACGGCAGAAAGAATTTTGGCTTCAAGGCGAGACTCCCCTTCCCCTGTTGTGATCGGGCATATCGGAATGATTTCTGAATTTTGAAGGCCGCCAATATATCAGGATTCCCCTTTTTTGCGACTCAAGCTCACCGAGTCGGAAATTCCCCGGTTCACCCTGTATGGCCGGGTGGAAAATCGATCCGGCCCCGCATCGGGACACGCCAGCCGGACAAACGATAACCATTTGATATATTTGATTTTATGTAAATTAATCCAGGCGACCGGGCCGCTTTCCGGGTTCTTCCGAGATTTTTCCAGAAAAGGCTTGCAAAGGTATTCGATATTTGTTTGTATTTCAGATGTATTACTTTCGCAGATTGTTCACTGAGGACCTGAATGGGAAACGTTGCCGTGCGCAGCGACGTATTCAGCGAAAAAACCGGGGCGATCTATACCGCCGATGTCGAGAGCATCGCCGCGGGCGGCGCGGGGGTGGCCCGCCTGGACGGCCGGGCGGTTTTCATTCCGCGCACGGTGCCGGGCGATTCGGTGCGCTTCCGAATCGCGGCCGACAAGGGGAAGTTTCTCCGGGGCGATCTGGATGAAGTGCTGGCGGGAGGGCCTTCGCGGCGCGAGCCGCCCTGCATCCATTGGGCGGATTGCGGGGGATGCCCGCTTCAGCAAATGGCGCCCGAAGCGCAGGCGGAATCGAAGGGGCGGATTTTCCTCGACGCGCTCGCTCGCATCGGAAAAATGGATCCGGGCGTTCCGCTTGAGGCGATGGGGGCAGAACCCGATGAGTTCGCCTACCGGCAGCGTGCGCGTTTTCAGGTGCGGGAAAACGCGGTCGGCTTTTTTGCACCCGGAACGAGACGGCTTGTCCCGCTGGCGGGATGCATGCTGGTGGAGCCGCCGGTCGCGGAGGCGTTTGGCGAGATCAGGCGGCTGCTCGAAAAAGACCCGCCCGCCCGGCGGATTGAATCGGTCGAGATAACAGCGCTTGGCCCGGGCGCGGAAGACGGGGCGGGGCTCTTTCTCTATCCATCGGGCTCCCGGGACGGAAGGACGGGGCCGCTCGCCCGGAGGACACGGCGGGCGTGGGACGCCTTCAGCCAATCGACAGGCTGGCCCGTGGCCGCCGCGGGCGATCGGAAGGCGGAGGAGCCGCCCGCGTGGCTGTCCCGGCAGGAAATGGAAATCCCCGGAAGGGAAAGCATATCCCTGCGCATCTCTCCCGAATCGTTCATTCAGCCCAACCGCAAAGTGAACGAAGCACTCGGCCGGGCCGTTCTCGGGATGACCGAACCGGCCACGGGCGGGGCCGCGCTCGATCTTTTTTGCGGCGCGGGGAACTTCACGGTTCCGCTCGGCCTTCGGGTCAAAAAGGTTCTCGGCGTGGAGAGCAACCCTTTCGCCATCCGGGACGCAGAGGCCAACAGCCGGATCGCCGGACCGGGCACCGCGCGCTTCCTCCGGCGGGAGGCGGGCGATCTCGCCCCGGATGAAGTCAAGAAGGAACTGGACGGGGAATCTCCGGACCTCGTGCTCCTCGACCCGCCGCGCCGGGGGGCGCTCGAGGCGACCCCCCTCGTCCTGGCGCTGAAGCCCCGCCGGATCATCTACGTATCCTGCAACCCGGCGACTTTCGCCCGCGACGCACGCGAACTTCATGAGGGAGGCTACGCCATCGATAAAGCCCTCCTCGTTCCCATGTTCCCCAACACGGCCCACGTTGAAACCGTCACTTCATGGAGCCGGGACCGGACGCCCACATAGCGCACGAGATACGTCCAAAGGAGGCATCACCATGTTCCTGACCCGAAGGCAGCGCGAGATATTCGAATTCATCCGGGAGTTCATCAACGGGAGGGGCTACGCGCCGAGCATTGCGGAAATCGGCCAGCACTTTCAGCTCACCTCCCCGGCCACGGTGCATAAGCACCTTCAAAACCTGGCCCAGAAAGGGCTCATCAAGCGGAGCTGGAACCGGAGCCGGGCCATCGAGCTGGTCGCGGGCGCGGATACGCTGGGCAAGGATGCTCCCGCCGCCGCCACTTCCGTCGAGCTTCCCCTTCGCGGCATGATCGCGGCGGGCGTGCCGCTCGAGGCCGTTCAGGACAACGAAACGATTCCCCTTCCCTGGTCCTCGGGCGACAACAATCTTTACGTGCTCAAAGTGAAGGGAAGCTCGATGATCGAGGATCATATCCAGGAGGGCGACTACGTCATCGTCGAGCAGCGGGATACGGCCCAAAACGGCGAGACCGTCGTCGCGCTTCTCGATGGGGAAAACGCCACCCTCAAAAGATACTACCGCGAGGGCGGCCAGATTCGCCTCCAGCCGGCGAACGCCACGATGCAGCCCATCATGGTGAGCGAAGGAGATTTCCGGGTTCAGGGCGTGGTCGTCGGCGTGCTTCGCAAGTACTAGCGCAACCCGCCCCTCGGCCAAGGGGAGTCAGGTGCGATGCCGGACGGGCATTCCGTTTTTCATGAACATTCCCGCTCCCGGGTGATTGCTCACGTGGACATGGACGCCTTTTTCGTGGCGGTCGAGCGGAGGGACGATCCCTCCCTCGAAGGAAAGCCGGTCATCGTCGGCGGCACCACCGGCAGCCGGGGGGTCGTCTCGGCGGCCTCCTACGAGGCCCGGAAGTTCGGCGTCCACTCCGCCATGCCGATGGTCCAGGCGCGCCGCCTCTGTCCCCACGCCGAGTACATCCCCGCCAGTCACTCCCGGTATTCCGAAGCCTCCCGGCGCGTCATGGCGCTGCTCCGCACCTTCTCTCCCGTCCTTCAGGCGACCTCGGTCGATGAGGCCTATCTCGACCTGACCGGAACGGAGCGCCTTCACGGCCCTCCCTTCGCGGCCGCCGCCCGCATCCGCGAATCGATGACGGAGGAGCTGGGCTTTTCCGCCTCCGTCGGGGTCGCCTCCAACCGCCTCATGGCCAAGATCGCCTCCGAGCTCGCCAAGCCGGCCGGAATCCTGCACATCCTTCCCGGCCGGGAGGCCGCCATCCTCGCGCCCCTTTCCATCAGCGCCCTGCCCGGGGTGGGAAAGGTCACCGCGGCGCGCCTGCGCGGGCTGGGGGTGCAAACGATCGCGGATCTCGCCCGGCTGCCCCTCTCCGTCCTGGAGGCGAATTTCAAAAGCTGGGGGGCGGAGCTCTACCGGAAGGCGCGGGGGGAACATGGCGCCGAACTCGATCTCGACAGCCAAGCGAAAAGCGTCGGCAAGGAAACCACCTTCGGCGAAGACCAGGGGGACGCCGCTCATCTCGACGGCGTTCTCTCCCGGCTCGGCGAAAAGGCCGCGGCGCGCCTGCGCCGAAAGAAAATGGAGGCGCGGGGCGTCACCCTGAAGATCCGCTTCGAGGATTTCGAGACATACACCCGGGCGGCCCAGCTGGACATCCCCACGGCGCTCGATCGGCCCATCGTCGAGGCGGCGCGGCTCCTCCTGAAGCGCGCCGTCCGGGAGCAATCCCGGGGCCGGAAGGTGCGCCTCCTCGGCGTCTATCTCACCGGCCTGGCACCGCCGGACGATCAGATGCGGCTGTTCGAGGACGAGGGGCGGCTTCGCGATTCGCGCCTGGTGGAAACGATGGACGCCGTCCGCGAGCGCTTCGGCGCGGACGCCCTCGTCTCGGGAAGAGCGATGGGGGGGTCGAAG
>CAMYJL010000123.1 GCA_947258645.1 uncultured Nitrospinota bacterium | reverse complement strand
CTTTTCTTCACCTTTACAGGAGCTTTTTTGACAGCCACCTTCGGAAGGCCTTTCAGCGCATCAGCCCTTTGCGCCACCTCCCGTGTCATGTCTTTGGCCTGATAGTAGTTACAGGCCATGTACGTTTTTTCCGCGTCATCGCGCAATTTCACCAATGCCCGGAATTTCGCCGGATCCTGCTTGTCGACTCCCCGCTTGCGGGCGTTTTCAATCGCCTGATCGGCCGCCTTGATGTGCGGGGCGAAAAGTGGGTCGTTGCGCGCCCCACACCCGGCCAAGATCAGAAACGCGCCAATCAGAACCATTCGGCATGTCTTTTCATTTATTCTCATTTTTCCGACTATCCCCAGATAGATTACCAAGCCCTGTAATGAGGCCGCCCCGGGCAAGGAATTCGCCTGCCCAGATACCAGCCTTCTCCGCTATCACATTGAATTTTCAATTATCAAATCATTTGCTCATATTTGAGAAAAAAATTCAATGTCACAAAAAATAACACTATTCGACTGGCCGATTACCCTGGATGACTCTCTCCAGAATCCGCATAAAGAATGGCCATCATTCACCGTAAGGAACGGGGCCTCCAGGCATGGCGGAGGCTCAGGAACTATCCCTCTCATGGATGCGAATTTCCGTGGACGCATCGAGGGTTTCAATGATTTCGATGAGTTCCAGGAGTGCGAGGGCGACACATCCTTCGGTGGGATCGTAGTCCGGGCTCGCGAGGTGCATGAAAATGGCGCTCCCCTTTCCAGAAACAGGAGGGTCGTCGTTGTAGCCGAGCACCACGACAATGTCATACAGATGATCCTCGCGCCACATCCGCTCATGGCGCGCGGGATGGGGAAGCGTCACGAGCCGGTTATATTTCTCATCCCCCGGATCATCGCACCAGCCGTCGCCGGGAGAGATGGCCCGGAGGGGGAAAACCGTCTCCGGTCTTTCCAGCCGATCCGCTCTGAAATAGATATCCCGGACGGGAAAACGCCCCGCCGGCGTCGCGCCGTCGCCCTCTTTTTTCTCCGCCGTCACGCCGCCCCGGCCGAGGGCGCAGGCATATTCCTTTCCCCGCCAGATCAGCTTTCCGGATGGGTAAACGCTGATATCGCTCATCCGGGTGATTTATCCCCGCCGCATGCCTTGCGTCAAACTGTCCCGGGAAGCCCCCATGGCTCCCGCATTTCCGGGTGGAGGGCCGTTCTCCGCTCCGTTGGCCAATTTTCCTGTTTTTTGTTAAATTTCAAGTGGGTTGTTTGCCGCTGCGCGCTTCCTTTCCAAGGGGGAAAATGATGAAGCGCCTGACCGTGATTGTGCTCCTGGCCCTTTTCTCGATTTTCTCGTTTGCCGACGACGCGGCGGCCCGGAGCAGGCACCACTATGGCTATGGCGTGGGGATTCATTTTCTCTTCGCCTTACCCTTACTCTACGGTCTCTACAATCATCACTCCCACAGCCACCACACCCATTATCCCGATAACCGCTACGGGCGCTACGGCACGCTCTACCTGGATTACGGCGACAGACTCCTCCTTTCCGAGAAAACCCATTTCACGCTGGAGAAGGTTCGCTCCGGCACGGAGGTGAAATGGTGGAATCCGGATACGGGAATAGAGGGCGCCGTCGTCGCGAGGCCAGCCTTCAGAAACGCCCTGGGGCAGTACTGCAGGGCCTACGAGCAAATCATCCGGTACGGAGGCTGGATAAAACGCGGAGTCGACACCGCGTGCCGGCAGCCGGATGGGCGGTGGGAAAACATCTCCCGCTACTGAGCCGTTTCTTTTCGAAACCGAATATCAGGGAATCCGCTTGACCCGGCTCATCAGGATCGCGATCCGGCGGTTTCGGGCCCGGCCCTTGGGTGTCTCGTTGCTCGACTCCCCCCGATAGTAGGAGTAGCCGGTCGCCGAGAGTCGCTCGGGCGGCACGCCCTTCGACTGCAGATAGCGCACCACCGAGATCGCCCGCGCCGAGGAAAGCTCCCAGTTGGTCGGATACCGTCTGGCCAGCGCGCCCCGGATGGGCTGGTTGTCCGTGTGGCCCTCGATCTGGATGAGTTTTCCTTTTTGCTCCATGAAATAACCGGCGAGCTTGTCGAGCGCCTCGCGCCCCTCTTCTCTGATCTCGGCGCTGCCCACATCGAACAAAAGCCGGCCGACGATGTCGATCCGGAGCATGTCTTTCGTCTCTTTCAGCGTCAGATCCTTGCCGGAAATCTGCTTCTTGAGGGCCTCCAGGCTCGCCCTCAGCTTCTGGGCGCGCTGGCTTTCCCGCATCGCCTGCGCCTTCGCAGCGCGGTGCTGCTCATCCAGCTTGCTGAGCGAGGTTTTCGTCGCCACGAGCTTCCGGCTGAACTCCGCCGCCGCCTCGGACTTACCGGCCACCGCCTTTTGAAGCTTTAATACATCGCTCTCGAAGCCAGAAAGGGATTTGGCAAGCCGGGCGGCCTTTCTCCGCTCCTCGGCAAGGGCCGCCTCCCGCGCTTGCAGCTTCTTCTCCAAACCGGCCTTCGCCTCTCGCTCCCGCCGAAGGACCAACTTGTTCTTCTCCGCTTCCTTCTGAAGAGCGGAGAGCAATCCCGCGCGCTTTCGGTCGGTCTCCTCCATGGAGGTGGCCATGTCGGCGATTTTTTCGCGGAGCGTCAGAATTTTGCCCTCGTAGCCCGCAGAAGCTTCGCGAAGCTGCGCCAGCGCCGCCCGCTCCTTCTCCAGATCGGCGTTTCGCCTCTTCAACTCATCCTGGATGCGCTTCCGCTCCTTGCGCTCCCACTCGAGGGCTGTCCCGCTCGATAGGGCGGATTCCTTCGTGGCGCGGAGGGCCCGGTCCGACTCCCTTGAGAGGTAGGCGAAGTAAACTCCCGCCGTAAGAAAGATGACGATAATGGCCCCAATTGCGATCCGATTGACCATGGTGAAACGTCCCCTTCGAGAAATAAAAAGGTGAAGGTTCGTAAAGCCTTGTATTGGCTCGAAATGTGATTATAAACTCCATCATATAAATTGGCGCCGCTCCCGTCCAGGGAGCAATTCGCACCCCGCCGGGGACCTCACCCGCCCCCCGGCATATTTTCCGCCCATAAACGGTATTTCCGGAACCCGGGGGAATGTGTAAAATTTCCCATCAGAGGGCGAAAAGTCCTTCACTTGAAGGTCTCATTGGTTAAAATGAGTCACCCTCCGCCGCTTCATGGAGAAATGCATGCATCCTGGCAGAATCGGCCGTATCCACCTCTTCCTCCTTTCCGTATCCATCCTTTTCCTCCTCCTGGCCGTGGCCGGAGCGGCCCCTGCAGCGAAAAGAGCGGCCCCTGCGACGAAAGGACCGGCCTATAAATCAGCCATACTTATGGAGGCGGAAACGGGCAAGGTCCTCCATGAGTACCAGGCCGACGAAAAAGGCATTCCCGCCTCCATCGTGAAGATGATGGTGATGCTGCTGACGGCGGAAGCGGTGAAAAAAGGTGTCCTTTCCCTGGATCAGGACGTGACGGTATCGGCCGAAGCCAGCCACATGGGCGGCTCCCAGGTGTACCTCAAGGAAGGAGAGATTTTTCCGCTCGGAACGCTCCTCAAGGCGGTGACCATCTCCTCGGCCAACGACGCCTCCTACTCCATCGCCGAACACATGACCGGGACGATCGAGGCCATGGTGGAGCTGATGAACGCGCGCGCCAAGGAACTCGGGATGACCAACACGCTCTACACCAATGTCCACGGGCTCCCGCCCGCGCCCGGCCAGGAGCTGGATCAAACGTCCGCCCGCGACACCGCCATCCTCGCGCGAGAGGTCATCAAGCATCCCCTTATCATGAAATGGACGAGAAGATGGAAAGACACCATCCGGGAGGGGAAGTTCACGCTGTTCAACACCAACCGGAACCTTCTGAGAACCTTCCGGGGGATGGACGGCATCAAGACGGGCTACTACAAAGAGGCCGGATATAACCTTTGCGGCACCGCAAAACGGAAGAACCTGCGGCTCATCTCGGTGGTTCTCGGGGCCTCGACCCGGAAGGCTCGGGACAAGGAGACCAAAAAGCTCCTGCTCCAGGGGTTCCGCCTGTTCGAGCGCAAGTCCTTCTTCGCCAAAAACGCCGTCATCGGCAAGCCGGTCCCCGTCGTCGGCGGGAAAAAGAAAATGATCAAGGTCGTCGCCTCCGGCCCGGTGTCGCTCATCGTCAAGCGCCTCGACGCCTCCAAGCTGAAAACCCGGGTGAACATCCAGTCGCCCCTAAAGGCGCCGATAAAGAAAGGGCAGCAGGTGGGCGAGGTCTCGGTCGTTCTCGGGGAGGAAGTGCTCGGCCAGACGCCCCTTCTCTCTTCCGAGAACGTCAAAAAACTGAGCTGGCTGGACCGGCTGAAATTCTGGAAGCGGTGATCATGCGGCGGCCGGGGCGGTTTCGGCACGGCGAAGATACTGAAACGCCGTTCCCAGGGCGATACAGGCAAAGCCCAGAATCTGCATCCATTGGACCTGAAAGAAAATCAGCGTCCCCCCCAGCAGGAACAGACCCCTTTCCCAGAGCGCCAGCTTTTGGCGCAAATACCCCTCCAGCGCGACCGAGACGGCAAAAAAACCGATAAAGCTGGCGGCCCACACCAGAATGATTGCGCCCCAGGGGGCTCCCTTGTCCATCAGAATCGGCGAGTACGCCATGAGGAAGGGGAGGATATAGAGCGCCTTCGCCATCTTGAGGCCGGTGAATCCGGTCCGCACGGGATCCGCACCGGCCAGTCCCCCGGCGATGAACGCGCCGAGCGCAAAGGGCGGGGTGAGCGCCGAATCCATGCTCAACCAGAGAATCATGAGGTGCGCGTTGACGAGGGGTACGCCCAGCTCCACCAGCGCGGGTACGGCCAGAAGCGAAAGGAGGACATAGCTCGCTGAGATCGTCATCCCCATGCCGAGGATGTAGCTCGCGACCGCGCACATGAGAATGGCCATCGGCAGCTTCGAGCCGGCGAGCCCGAAAGTCTCTTCCAGAAAGCTCGAATGGCTGATCATGATGGAGGAAAACTTGATCCCCAGCCCCGGCAGCGCGACGCCGGCGAGGACGATCCCCATCACGCCCGCCGTCACGCCGATGAGCAGGATGTTGTAGGAAGCCTGCTGAAAGGCGCTCATCAACCGGGGCGCAGAAATGAACACGAACCGGCTGGAGGCGCAGCCGCATCTTCGGCCACATAAAGAAGTTCCCGGATATTGAATGGTGTTTTTTTCAGGAATGCGCCGGAGCAGGCCCGATCGCCGGTGGAGGAATTTGAGAGCAGATGGAAACGCCCCCCTCCCCTCTCAGTGTGGGGGATGTGTCAAGAGGAGGGGGGCTGAATTTCCCGCCAGCCCCATTTAAGGGCTGTACGGGAAGCCTGGCTTATGCGTGTGTGCATAACCGAATTATCCGTCAATCTGGCGCTTAAACGCCGAAGATGCCTTTCGAGGTGCTCAGAAATAGATAGCCGTCCGGATGGATGGAATTGTGGGATTTATCAAATATCGCTCTTCGAATGATATCCATCGATTAACTGTCCTGGACACGACCCACCAAGCCCATCAGTGTTTTGGAAAGCGCCTGAAGTTCATTCGCCGAGCCGATCTTGTTCACCTCATTGACGGCCTCATCAACAGTGCGCGCGATTTCGTTCGTCGCCTCTGTCTGCCGGCCCGCAGAACTCGCGATCGAGCTCGAAATGTCATTGATCTCCTGAATGGCGTTCACAATTTGGGAGATCGCTGTGACGGCCACCTCTGCCTCACTCCGGATCGTCTCGATTTTCTGGTTGATGTCCTCAGTCGCGCGTGCGGTCTCATTGGCAAGCTCTTTCACCTCATTGGCATTTACCTCGGATGCTTGAGAGGCGTTCCAAGCGATTTCCTTGATCGGCGACATCATCTCTTCCACCGCGGCGGCAACCGCATCAGAAGAACCGTTCACCGGCTCGCCGGCCAGGTCGGGAGACCCGGAAAAATCCACACTCACCATTGAATCTTCCCCGCTCGGCGGCGTTACCTCTTCCGCCGCGGCATCGCTCTCGTCGTTTGGCATTTCCGAATTTCCTCCGTCGTTATTTTCTTCCTCTCTTTGCGGAAGGGTGTTGACGATATCCGGCTCAAGAGGCGTCAGGAGGGAAATCACACTGGCGATGTGCACGCTCTTAACGCCCATCGACTGAAGGGTCACGACCAGGTGTTCGGCCACCTTGGTAAAATGACGTCCCTCGACAGGAATACCCGAGTGGGCCGCTTTCATATCGCGTCCGTCGTACTCCGCCGGGCCACCAAATAGCTGCGTAAAGAACTTCTTCTGCTGGCCTTTGAACCATGCCATATCGATGGATTCAAAAAACGGCTTCAGATCCGGGTCCGCCGTGACGCGCCGATAAAATTCGTCGGCCATCGCATCCACTGCGGAACTACCTCCAAGCTCCTCGTAGAGCGATTTTTCTCCGGATGGCGCCGCGTCGGGTTGTCCCGGCCGAGCGGTTTCCTGATTCATCTTCTCATCCTCATTCTTGTTCGCCAGACTCGGACCTCTTGGCCGTCTTCCTGACAAATAAACAATTAAAAACCAACATTTCGGGTGTCGGCAGACCCATAAACAACAATTGGGCCAAACAGATTGATTGGATATCCCAATGAGCAATCTTTAAAATTACGGTGCTGGACAAGTGGCCATGCGGGAACCACCGCTTCTTATAGTAATGATTAGAACAGGCAGAACATATCGAATGAATAAGACAGAGGCTCTTTTTTTTATAGGAACTTGCCTATGTTTTGTGTAATATTTTCCCTACGATGTCGGGCGGATCCGGCCCCTCGGCATGGCGATTCTTCCGTGACACGCAGCGTTGCAGCATGATAAGTATATTATATTTCATATAGTTACGAGAGAATCGGGCGGGATGATTCAAAGAAGTTGTTTGGATATTTTTCCCAAATTCAGCCTGGAGAATTTCGAATGGCCTTAACTTCCATCGTCCTACACTCGACAATTGTCCTACAAAATGAAGAAAGTGATACTTTTTCATTTATACTATTATCATACTAATCGGAATTGGTGTTTCGGGCGCGAATTTCCTGAAGTGTTGCCTCCCGGAAAAGGCTCCGAAATTTCAAACCCTCTGATGATTCGGCAAACTGTTTTGCTTTTTTCATAATCCGCCCAAAATCGTAGCCTCGTCCTCTCGGGTTTCCCGCTCCGATCGGAAGATTTCGCGAATTTCAAATTCCGCGATCTCTTTGGAGAAACGCATGTTCCTATTTTTGATTCCCGCCCGCGGGGGTGTGCTGTGATTCGGGTGTTGATCTGCGACGACCATCCCGTCGTCCGTGAAGGATTAAAACAAGTCATCGACGATACGAAAGACATGAAGGTCACGGGCGAGGCGGGAAACAGCCAGGAAGTCGCCCGGGCGTTCGCTCGCAGGAATTGCGACGTTGTCGTATTGGACCTCACCATGCCCGGCCGAAACGGGCTCGACGCCCTGAAGGAACTGAAGCGCGAGCGGGCCTCCGTTCCCGTCCTCATATTGAGCATGCACCCGGAGGAGCAATTCGCCTTGCGCACCCTCAAAGCCGGAGCGGACGGTTATCTGACGAAAGACAGCGATCCGGAAAAACTGCTTGCGGCCATCAGAAAGGTATACGGCGGCGGCAAGTACATCAGCATGGAGCTGGCGGAACAGTTGGCGATTGAGATTCAAAAAGGATCGGAGAAGCCTTCGCACGAAATCCTCTCGGATCGCGAATTCCAGGTCTTGCGCCTATTGGCGAAAGGAAAAACGATCACAGACGTTGCCGCCGAGTTATCGATCAGCGTCAAGACGGTGAGCACCTACCGGTCAAGGATACTTGAAAAAACCGACCTCAAGACCAACGTCGAAATGACGCATTACGCCATCCAGCACGGGCTGATGGACTAGCCCCCCTCCGGGCAACTCCCCTCCAGGAACTACATAAAGCTTTTCAGCTCCACTGTCTTTCCGGTCTTTGAGCTTTCCATGGCAGCGAAAACCGCCGCGAGCGATTCGAGCGCCACCCGGCCATCGACCTCGGGGATCCGCTTTTCCCGCACACACACGGCGAAATCTTCCAGGGCATCCCGAAACATGTCTCCTTCTGGCATGTCATGGACGCTGTCCTCGCCCAGCGGGTCCCGGTCGATGTGCAACCGGATGGGCTCTGGCGCCTTGGACGGGTCCCGCCACTGCTGGCCGGTGATGCGGAAGTGGGCCACAGCCTTCGTACCGTGCACGTTCATGTGAAACGCCCACGGGCATGACCACCCTCCTCCCACATACGAAAGGACCCCGTTCTCATGCTCGAGAATGATCATGGCCGAGTCTTCCACGTTGGCGGTCGCGTACATCCGCTTGACTTTCGCAGTGACGGAGTGAATCGGTCCGTGCAGGTAGCGAAAGGTGTCGATGTGGTGGATGGCGAGCTGGATCACCACCCCGGTCGGATTGAGTTCGGGGTCGGAGCGCCATTTGTCGGGAGTCAGCTCAAGCCCCCGCTCGGTGCAAAAATTGCTCTCGTTCATGGACACGTCCCCGATTTCACCGCTGTCCATCAGCTCTTTCAGGCGCCGGGAGGGAGCCAGGCGCCGGGCACTGTGGCCAATGGCCAGGCGAACGCGCGCCCGATCGACGGCTTCAACGATTTTCCGGGCATCTTCGAGCGTGTGGGCGATGGGTTTTTCGCAATATACGTGCTTTCCAGCGGCCGCCAGGGTCGTCAGGATAACGGCTTCAATTTCATCGTCGTTCAGAAATTCATCGAAATTTTTCGCCTCCCGCGTCCCATACTTTTTCATAAAATCTTTTCGCTTTTCGTCCGTCCGGCTGAAACAGGATACCAGCTTTATCTTTCCCCCTCTCAACGCGGCATCTGCCAAGACGTTGGCCCACCTTCCCAGACCCATCGAGGCCACACGAACAGGCTCAAATGACATACAAATCTCCTCCTCCGAAAAAGTGCAAAATAAATACGCACCCTGTCCCCTTGGTAGCTGCCCGAGCTACTACCCAAATCTGTCTCGAGCCGGATGAGCCGGCGGGAGAGAGTCCGGTGACGAGGAACATGTCTATATCATCTGGAGAAAAAAGAAAAAAGGAGAGGATACGTCAGGCGAAAATTTTTCTCAGCACGTCTCGAAAATCATCAACGTCAATCGGCTTGGTAACATATCCATCGGCGCCCGCCTGGAAACACCGGTCCTTGTCTTCCGTCATGGCTTGAGCGGTCACCGCCACGACGGGAATATCACGCGTGTCGGGGTCTCCCTTGAGAAACGATATGGCTTCAAAACCGTCGAGAACCGGCATGCGCAGATCCATCAAAATGAGATCCGGCTTCTCCCGCCGCGCCATGTCGAATCCCTCGCTTCCGTCATAGGCGGAAATGATTTTCTCCGCCGTTCGCATGAGCAGCTTCAAATATTCATGATAGTGATCCACATCGTCGACAATCAGGATGTTCTTTCTATCCCAAGGCTCGCCTCTCATGCTGGACGTTTTCCCCTCACGGGAGCTGGCGATGGAAACGCCATCTTTTTTCGCCGGGCACGGGAGCGCAAACGTGAAAGAACTCCCTTTTCCTTTTTTCGAATCGACCCAGACCCGTCCCCCGTGCAGTTCGGCGAGTTTCCGCACGAGACTCAATCCAATCCCGAGCCCCCCGCTGTTTCTCTTGTAGCCGCTTTCGAGTTGACGGAATCGCTCAAAAATAACGCTTCGCTCCTCGGGGGTCATTCCCATGCCCTGGTCCTGGACGGTTATCCACACTTCGTTCGGCTTGGCATCCGTACGAATATGAATGACCCCTCCGTGGGGGGAATATTTCACGGCGTTATCCATCAGGTTCGTCAGAATTTGTTTTACGCGCGTCGGATCGCAATAAACTGTATCGCAACCGAAATCGTGCTCACATTTAATCGAAAAACCCTCGGGCAGGCGAGCGTGCCATGAAGCAGCAAACTCGGAGAGCAAATCGTTGACAACGACATTCTCCTTGTCCAACTTCACCTTGCCCTCCTCGATTCGATCCAGATCTAGAATCTCTTCGATGAGGCGCGTGAGATATTTCCCCGCGTCCTTCATCTTTTCCGCGAGGCGCAAAGTGTTGGCTTCTTTTGATTCCAGCAAGAGAATGTCACTGAAGCCGATGACGGCATTCAGGGGCGAGCGGAGTTCATGGCTCATGTTGGACAGAAATTCGCTTTTGGCAATATTGGCGGCCTCCGCCTCTTCTTTCGCTCGAAGGAGAGTCGCCTCGATCTGCTTGCGTTCACTGAGATTTTGATGAATTGCCGCCAGGCCGATGATCCTCCCGCTTTCTTGCTTGACCGGCGAAACAGTGACCGCCACAGGAACCACCGACCCGTCCTTGCGCCGGCGCATGGCATCGTAATGTGCGGGCTTTCCGAGCGAAAGAACCTCTGAAATCATCTGGGTCACTCGGGGGCGGTCTTTTTCCAGGACAGTGACTTCCGTCCTTTCACCGATCATCTCAGACGCCGTGTAGCCGTACAGCTTCTCCGCGGCCGCGTTCCAAACGAGAACCCTCCGGCCCGTATCCGTAATGATGATGGCGTCGGCGCTGTCATCCACCACGCTTCGGAAAAATTCGCGGCTTCTCCGCTCTTCCTCATGGAGCCTCGCATTCTGAATCGCGATGGCGGCGTTGTCGGCAAAAGCCTGGGCCAGATTTATCTCATCGGGGCGGAACGTCCGTGGGCTATCCCAGTACAAGGAAATGGCACCGAATGTCCTTTCCTTATATACCAGCGGACAAGCCAGAAAACTCCGAAAGCCTTCCGCCGCCGCAACATCCCTTGAAAAAGGAAA
>CAMYJL010000122.1 GCA_947258645.1 uncultured Nitrospinota bacterium | reverse complement strand
GGTGGAGTTCGTGTCGGCGCTCATTCTCGAAAGCCTGGGCGAGGCGTTCAGTAGCGAAGGGTTTGCCATTCCGGGGGCGCTGGGGGTGCTGGTAGGGGGATTTCTCATTGTGGGGTCGGTGCTGGGGGTGCCGGGCGAGGTGGCGTTCGGAGTCTCCCTTGTGAAGCGGGTCCGCGACCTGCTTCTCGGGTTGCCCGGGCTGGTCGCCTGGCAGGTATTCGAAGGAGCAGGGCTCTTCAGGAGCCGCTCCTGACAGGGTGTTTCCGGCGGCCCGCCGCCCCGGCTCGGCGTTCATCTATTTCGGACCTATGTTACTATCAACCATGCTGACGATTTCATGAGCCGGGGCGGTGTTTTCCCCTGTTGGAGAAAGAGATGGAAAATCCGAATACGACCCAGGAGGGCAAACGGCCCATGCGGGTGATTCTTGCCAATCCGAGGGGATTTTGCGCCGGGGTTGACCGGGCGATTGAGATTGTCGAGCGTGCGCTGGAGATATACGGCCCGCCCGTCTACATGCGCCACGAGATCGTTCACAACAGACACGTGGTGGACAAGCTCCGGGAAAAGGGGGCGCGCTTCGTGGAGGAAATCGACGAGGTCCCCGAGGGCGCGGTGACTGTGTACAGCGCGCACGGGGTGTCGGGCCGGGTGGAGAGTGACGCCGCGGGCCGCGCCCTGAATGTGATTGACGCCACCTGTCCGCTGGTCAGCAAGGTTCACAAGGAAGGTCAACGCTACGCCGCGAAGGATTTCGAGGTGGTCCTCATCGGCCATCGCGGTCATCCGGAGGTCGAGGGCACGATGGGCCAGATTCCCGGCAAGGTGCATCTCGTGACCTGTCTCGAAGACGTGGAAACGGTCGAGCCCGCCGATCCTGAAAAGCTGGCCTACGTGACGCAGACCACCCTGAGCGTGGACGACACGCGGGAAATTATCGGGGCGCTGGCCCGCCGCTTCCCCGGCATTCAGGGTCCTGACGTTCGCGACATCTGCTATGCCACGCAGAACCGGCAGACAGCGGTGCGTGCGCTGGCGGAGATATCCGACGTGGTTCTGGTCGTCGGCGCGCGGAACAGTTCGAACTCAAACCGCCTGGCCGAGATTGGCGAGACGATGAATGTGCCCTCCTATTTGATCGAGGACGCGTCGGCACTCAAGAGCGAGTGGTTCGAAAGCACCGGGGTCGTTGGCATCACCGCCGGGGCTTCGGCACCCGAGGAGCTGGTTCAGGCGCTGATCGGGCGGCTCGGAGAGTTTTTCGAGGTCGAAGTCGAGGAAATAACGGGTGTGGAGGAAATGATTCACTTCCCCCTTCCGCTGGAACTGTCGGGCAGGGAAGAGTCCGCTTCTTCAGCGGGCAGCGGAAATACCCACGGATGACGGGAGGCCGGCATGGCCGTTCCCTTGATGCAACAGATTCGTATCGGCGCATACGTGCTGCAGCAGCGCCTGATTGGGCGGGAGCGGTATCCGCTTGTCCTCATGCTGGAACCGCTGTTTCGCTGCAACCTGGCTTGCTCCGGCTGCGGCAAGATCGATTACCCCGACGACATTCTGAACAGGCGCCTTTCCGTCAGTGATTGCTTGACGGCCGCCGAGGAATGCAGCGCGCCGGTCGTCTCCATCCCCGGCGGAGAGCCTTTGCTCCACGGCGAGATTGACCAGATTGTTTCCGGGCTCGTCCGGCTCAAGAAATACGTCTACCTCTGCACGAACGGCCTGCTTCTTGAGAAGAAAATGCACCTGTTTACGCCCAGTCCCTTCCTGACCTTCTCCGTGCATCTCGATGGGCTGGAAGATGAGCACGATCTGGCCGTCGATCAGGAGGGCGTGTTCCGGCGGGCGGTGGCGGCGATCAAAAAGGCGAAATCGGCGGGTTTCCGAGTCACGGTGAACGCCACGCTTTTCGACAACGCCGAGCCGAAACGCGTGGCCGAATTTTTTGACTTCATTACGGATGAACTGGACGTGGAGGGCATCACGGTCTCGCCCGGCTACGCTTATGAGCGCGCGCCGGATCAGGAGCATTTCCTGACGCGGCAGGGGACGAAGCAACTCTTTCGCGACACCTTCCGGATCGGCAAAGGAAAAAAGTGGCGCTTTAACCAATCATCGCTCTTTCTCGATTTTCTCGCCGGGAACCAGACTTACCGGTGCTCGCCCTGGAGCAACCCGACCCGGAACATTTTCGGCTGGCAACGGCCCTGCTATCTGCTGAACGAAGGCTACACGGATTCTTTCGCGGAGTTGATGGAAGAGACGGAGTGGGCGCGCTACGGAACCGGGAATTATGAAAAATGCGCCGACTGCATGGTCCATTGCGGCTACGAGGGCACGGCGGTCACCGACTCGGTTGCCCGTCCGCTGAAGGCGCTCCGGGTGGCCCTCGGCGGCGTTGGGACGGAAGGGCCGATGGCTCCCGAGATTCCGCTCGCCGGTCACCGGTCGGCGGAGTTCGTGTTCGAGAGCCTTGTGGAGGGTGCCGTGGCCGAGATGGGCCGGGACGGTTCCAGCCGGTCAGTTTCCGGCGAATAACGCCGCTCCGGCGAGTCGAGTCAGGCGATCCAGTGAGGCGAATGCAGCCGCCACGCCGCGCCGCAGATTCAGGAGTGCCGGA
The DNA here is from genome assembly GCA_947258645.1 of uncultured Nitrospinota bacterium. Taxonomy (GTDB): domain Bacteria; phylum UBA8248; class UBA8248; order UBA8248; family UBA8248; genus CAMYJL01. The sequence continues at coordinate 6,175 of CAMYJL010000122.1, read as the reverse complement.
AGCTCCCAGGGCGCTGCGCAAAATTTCCTCCATACTTTCAGTGTTTTGACTTCTCCGTTCGGGCGCGTGGAGCCGATCACGGCCTGCGGTATCGCCTGATCGGACGAGTCGCATACCGCACGGATGGCCAAGGCGGGCATGCCCGCGGCTTCGGCTGCCTCGGCGAGCGCGTGGGTTTCCATATCGACGATCAGTGCGCCGGTTCGGGCGGCGAGCGCACGCTTGCCCTCAGGCGTGGGGACAATCCGGTCGCTTCCGGTGAGCGCCCCGGCTTCGATGGCGAGTCCGCTACCGGCCGACAGGTTGAGTAGCCTGCCGGCCCACTCCTTGTCCATGTTGATCGCGCGGCCGCCGGGAAGAATGGTTTTTTCGGCGAGGACGATATGTCCGGGGCGCAGACGGGGAACCAGACCTCCGGCCAGCCCGAAGCTGATGAGCGCCTCGGCCCCTTCCGCAATGAGGCGCTCGGTCTCGCGCCGGGCCCGTTCGGAGTTGGCTCCCGCGCAGGCAAAGATGGGCTGTGGCATAATATCAGCCGTGGCTTTCTGGATAAGGCGCAACTCAGAGGCGAGGCCGGTCAGGATGCCAGGGCGCCTCAAATTCCGTACCCGACGCGGCGACCGTTTCCATTCGTTAGCGCGTGGTGGCCGTTCATGAGGTTGTGATAACGCGCAAGGGCCCAGAGCGGGAAGTAGGCACTGTAGCCGTAGTACTTGATGTAGAAGACCCGGGGAAAGCCGACACCGGTGAAGAGATCTTCCTTCCAATTGGCGCCCTCGCGGGGGACGCTCTCCAGGAACGAAACGCCGCGACGGACGGCCTCGCTTTTCACCTCTCCCGCAGCCATGAGGCCGAGGAGCGCCCAGGCGGTCTGCGACGGTGTGCTGGAGCTGGCTTCATAGTGGCGTTCTTCTTTGTAGCTGACGCAGTCCTCGCCCCAGCCGCCGTCCGCGCGCTGGCGGTCCTTCAGCCATTTCGTCGCTTTCCGGATGTGGGGCGCATGGTGATCATCGCCCACGGCGTTGAGGGCGCTCAGCGCCGACCATGTACCGTAGATGTAGTTGACTCCCCAGCGACCGTGCCAGGAACCGTCTTCTTCCTGCTCTTGGATGAGAAAATCGACGCCGCGCCGAATCGCTGGATGATCGGACCCGTAGCCGAGCTGCGCCAGCATGCTGAGGCACCGGGCGGTCACGTCCGCCGTCGGCGGATCGAGAAGAGCCCCGTGATCCGCGAAGGGGATGTTGTTGAGATAATGATGGCCGTTTTCAGCGTCGAAGGCACCCCAGCCCCCGGTTTTGCTCTGCATGCCGAGAACCCAATTCGATCCGCGCTCGATAACTTCCTGGTAGCGATTCGGATTCGCGCGGTGGAGCGCCATGATCACCATGGCGGTGTCGTCTGTGTCGGGATAGTGATCGTTTCTGTACTGAAAGGCCCAACCGCCAGGCTTCAGTTGCGGGCGCTTCCATGACCAGTCCCCCGGCGTATCGGTGATCTCTCTCTCAAGCAGCCATTCGCATGCTCTTTCCAGCGACTGGTTGTCCGGAGGCTCGCCGGCTTCCATCAGCGCATAAAGGGCGAGGGCCGTGTCCCAGGTCGGCGAGAGGCAGGGCTGGCAGTAACCATGATCCTCCCGCATGAACAGGAGCCGCTTGACCGCGCGCCTGGCGACTATCATGTGGGGGTGATCGCCGGGGTATCCGAGCGCATCGAACGCCATGACGGTGTTCGCCATCGCCGGGAAGATTCCGCCTACCCCGTTTTCGCCGTTAAGGCGCTCGGTGATAAAGGCGACGGCGGCTTCAGTCGCCTTTTTGCGGCGGGACTGCGGAAAGCTCGGCTCGATCAGGCGAACCAGTTTGTCGAGCCCTACGAAGGCCGTGCCCAGAAGCGTGCCGGTCGGGTTGGAGATGAAAGAGCCTTCTTTTTCCAACGGCGCGACGAACAATTCCTTGATATCGATTTTTCTGGGGTTGCGCGCGCGGGGCTTAAGAGCCATCAGGATCAAAAGCGGCACAATGACCGTGCGTGACCAGTACGACACCTTCGAATAATGGAAGAGGGAACTTTTCGGAAGAAGCATGAGCTCGACCGGCATTATTGGAATGGAGGTCCAGGGTACCTGCCCGAAGAGCGCGAGACTGATCCGGGTAAACACATTGGTTCGCGCCGCCCCGCCCCGGGCCAGAATTTCCTCGCGGGCCCGGCGCATGTGAGGCGCTTCCGGGTCATCGCCGGCGAGCTTCAGCGCATAGTAGGCCTTGACGGTGGCAGAAAGATCGAGATGGCCGCCCGTGAAAAGGGGCCAGCCTCCGTGATCGGCCTGGATGTTCCGAAGGTAGGTCGCTATTTTGCGTTCTTCTTCGGCGTCGATATCGTCGAGAAAATGCTGGAGAAAAATATACTCGGCGGAGATGGTTGCATCCGCTTCGAACTCGAAAATCCAGTGCCCGTCGGATTGCTGAAGAGACTTCAACGCCTTCCGGGCGTCGATGACCTGCTCGGAGAAGTGATGTCCGTTGCTGGTATTCATATATATAGAGCCTTTTTTGATGTCAGCATAATGACGCATTCAAAAAAATGTCAGCTGTCTGCAGCGAAGTATTCATTCTATTTTTAACACCCCGATTCGTATATTTCTTCCTTCGCCACGGGCACAAACGCATATAACAGGAATGGACACGTTTCATGCCGCAATGAATGACAAATGAAAATTCCCGGCTACGTGATCCTCCAAGCAGGATACTACGCTCTTTCTCAAAAAAAGACTCGAGTTGGCTTCCGCCGGATGAGCGCCGGGGCTGAATCTTCATTCTGGAGCATAAAAACCCGCAACCCAGCTGAGATTGTTTCCGGGAAATACCCGGAAACACCCTCTGTGCCGCGTCCTCCTTAATCGATCATCAAGCCGATACAGCGGTTTCCTTTTGAGGCTTTGGGCATAAGTACCGAAAAAGCGGAATCTGATTTTCGTTTCTATATGTCTGAATAATATGAATTTTATCAATTTTGGACCCATGTGTGCAACATTTCCATCACTACGGAAAACAGGGCAGGAACGGGCCTCGCGCCTGATGCGCCGGGGGCGGCTCAGGTTTTGTCTGCCTCCTCGAACCGCTCCCATGTCCGATCTTTCCAGGCCCCGCCCCGGCCGGAGATATGGGCAAATGCCGAGTGAATTGTCATCAGGGCATAGAGCAGGGCGGCGAACGGCAAAAGCAGGGTGAAAGAAAGCGGCTGTCGGTAGAGCCGAAGAGTCGGTCTGAACGCCGCGGCCATGAGCGCCCAGGAGAGGAGCCCCATCAGGCCGGCCACCGCCTGCCCGTGCCAGGGATAGACCAGAACCGCGAGTGGCGGCAGGAGATAGGTGATGAGCATTCCGAGCAATGTCCCGGCCAGAAGCGGCGGCGAGTGCCGCAGTTGCGTGTAGGCGGTCCGGGCAACCATGTGCCAGATTCCGGCGAGATCGAGGAAAGAGCGGATGCTCCATGCCGATCGGGTAAGCCCGAGCCAGATTTGCCCGCCGCCGGAGCGGCCCTTGTCTTTTATCCGGCGCGCAAGCGCGCAGTCGTCGATCAGCTCGTTTCGGATCGGCTCCAGGCCGCCCGAGCGGCGGAGCGCGTCCGCGCGGAGAAGCACACACCCGCCCGCCGCCGCAGCGTCGCTCCGCCCTGAATCGTTCACCCGGGAAAAGGGGTAGAGCATTTGAAAAAAGAATACGAACGGAGGGAGCAGGAGCCGCTCCCAGAGATGATGGCACGGGAGCATGACCATCAGTGAGACCAGATCATGGCCCTCATGTTCAGCCTTCGCGACCAGCCGGCGCAGGTTGTTTTCGTCGTGTTTGATGTCCGCGTCGGTGAACCAGATGTAGCGGGCTTCGGTCGCCGCTCTCTCTGAATGCGCCAACCCTTCCTGAAGGGCCCAGATTTTTCCCGTCCATCCGGGCGGAAGGGGCCCGGCCGGGATGATGGTGAGACGGCCCGCCCGGCCGGCGGAATTGGCGGCTTCTTCCGCCTCCAGAGACGTGTTGTCGCTGCTGTGGTCGTCGACCAGGATCACAGAGAAGGGACCGGGATAGTCTTGCTTGATCAGGGAAGCCATAGCTCGGCCGATCACATCGAATTCGTTCCGGGCCGGAACGACAGCGACGACCTCGGGCCATATCGGCGGAGTGGGCGCGTGGCCTCCGAGCATCGTATCGGCGCGCCAGAAGCCGCCGCGGCAGCAAAGAAGGTAAAGCCAGGTGATCAGGGAGATGCCGGCCAGCCCGATCAGGGAAGCTTCCATCGTTCACCTCTGGCGCGGCACTTTTAAAAAATTTGCGAGAGTGACCCTGGGCCGCGCTCTTCGTGTAAGCATGAATCGCAAATTGTAAAATGACAAATGAGGGTGATTCGCCGGCCCTGCACAGGCGCAACGGGCAGAACGGCCGGAAGGAAGGGCGGATAATAATGACCCTGGCCGCCAGTTCGTGTTAAAGTATTGAAAGTAAATCGCTCGATTTATGGAAATTTCGTCTTGACGATTGAACGAACCTGTCGCAAGAGCCCCGCCCCGCTCCATTTGGGAAGCACTCTGAGCATCCATCCCGGTTATTCGGGAGCTATTCGCCGTTCATGCGTTGTCAGCTGATGCAGCGCGGAGATTTTCGGGGGGACATTTGTTTGGCGAAATTACAGCCTGTTAAAACCATGATTTTGATACGGTTCCTGATCGCTTATGCGGAAGAGAGGATCATCCGGCGGGGGGGCGCTGATTTTCTACGCCGCCTGAGTGTGATTGTTCTGGCCCTGACATTGGCCGCCGGCTGCGCCGCGCGGACGACGGCGGAAAGCAAGGAAGATTTTCAGAACGAAGAGATCGCTGATCCCCTGGAGTCGATGAACCGGGTCTTTTTCGACGTTAACGAGTTTCTGGACACCCTGCTCCTTCGGCCCGTGGCCGAGGTTTACCGGAACATCCTGCCGGAGCCGGTGCGCGATTCGATCCGGAATTTTCTGCGTAATCTGAATACACCGGTGATTCTCGCCAACGATCTGCTGCAGGGAGAGAGCAAACGTGCCGAGACGACCTTCAACCGGTTTTTGATTAACACGACGCTCGGTGTCGGCGGCCTGTTCGATGTCGCCTTCGACATGGGCCACCTCTATCACAACGAAGATTTCGGCCAGACGCTGGCTGTCTGGGGGGCCGATGAGGGAATCTACCTCGTTCTGCCGCTCCTGGGGCCGATGTCGACACGCCATGGGGTAGGGCGGGTGGTGGATGTTTTCCTGGACCCGCTCACTTATGTCTCCTTGAACAACCCCGACTTGGACTACATTTTTTGGACGAGGCGGGGGGTGGGCATTGTCGATTTCCGGTCGCGCAACATCGAAACGCTGGATCAGCTCAAGCGCGAATCCCTCGATTTTTATTCGTTGATCCGCAGCATCTACCGGCAAAACCGGCAGAATCAGATCCGCAACGGAAAGCCGCTGGACGATTCGCCGGCTTCCGAGCTGGAAAAGGAGGAAGACCGGGGCAAGTAGCCTCCCTGGCGGAACAGCCCTCACGCGGCCCGTTCGCAGAAGTGAATGTCCGCGGTCCGCCGAAGTAATATGCCTGAATGAGACCGAGAGACCATTTCCTCAAGGCGGGCCGCATTGAAGCCACGCTCCGCACGCTGGATCGCGAAGCGGACTTCGAGATGATAATCGAAACCTGCATGCTGGCGGCCACCCATCTGCTTAATGCGGCGCTTTATGTCCGGGGCGTCACGCACGGGCACTCCGATCAATCCCACACGATACGCCCCCCGCTCGAATTTTTTTGTAAACCTGTGGACCCTGATCTGGCCGAGGCAATGGTACCCCTGAAGCTCATCGAGGGGCTGCGGCCGCGCTTTGTCCGCGGGGGAGAAGCGTACGATCCTGATGCAATTGAAAAATGCCTGATGTCGTACAAAGACGCCAAAGGGCGCTTTCTTGAGATCATCGGCGATGAGGTGCGGAAACCGGCGTGGGAGTAGACGCCAGAGGCTGCGGAGGAGAGATTCGGGGTGGAGATAGGAAGACACATGGAAAAAGCGGCGCGGTTCGAGCGGACCGCCGGGCGGCTCCGCCCCGAGGAAGACTATGAAGCCATCATCTGGGCGCGCATGCACGCATGCACCCACTGGCTGAACGCC
>CAMYJL010000121.1:771-10593 GCA_947258645.1 uncultured Nitrospinota bacterium | reverse complement strand
GCCAGGCGCCCGCTCGAAAAATTCAGGTTTCCCACCGCGGCGAACCAGCTCCGCATAAAACCCAGATAGGGAATCCCGCCGTGGAACGATCGGTGCCGGTACAGGTCGGTGTAGGCGTCATAGGGAAAGATGGCCTTGAGCGCCTCGGGCTGGTGCGTTGCGGTCATCACCTGAACAAGCGAAAAATAGGAGCAACCCATCATGCCGACGTTCCCGTTGCTCCACGGCTGAGAAGCCGCCCATTCGAAAAGCTCAATGTAGTCGCCCTGCTCCTTCTCCCCCTTGTCATCGTAGCTGCCTTCGGAGTCATTCGTGCCGCGCACGTCCACTATGACATGGACATAGCCCCGGGGGACCCAGAACTCGGTCAGCCCCGCCTCATTTTGTCCGATCGGCACTTCCGTCATTTGCAAGCCGCGCGTGTAGGGCGAGATGGAGAGCAGGACCGGAAATTTCTGTCCCGACGCGCGAGGGCGGTATACGTCCACGGCCAAATGCACGCCGTCGCGCATGTCGACGCGAAAATCGGTCTCTGCGTGAATGCCGTATACGGGCTCGGATCGCTCACGAATTTCAGGAGGTTCATTAAAGGGCCATTGCGGCCAGACTGCCGGATGAGTATGACGAACTGCGTTTGGGTCTACGCGGCTGCGGGTGGGCATGAGAACTTTCTCGCCTCCCCATATTCCATTTTCAGGATGGACTGCCTGGAAAGATTCTCTTATAAAACTTCGATATCCACAACAATGAGTGGCGCGCCAACCTGTGCATGGCGAATTGCTAATTTTAGCCGGAATTCTAGGCATTTTGGATTCAGTTGAATTTTTGGACAGGACGGGGTTAGCACTTAAGAGCACGTAAAAGAAAAGTCTGAATTCAGGCTAAAATTAGCAATTCGCCATGCACAGGAGCACATGTATTTGATACTAACGTTCGACATCACAAACACTCTTGAAAAAGGGACGATTAGGGTCGCCGGTTGGGAATTTAGNNNNAATTCGCCATGCACAGGAGCACATGTATTTGATACTAACGTTCGACATCACAAACACTCTTGAAAAAGGGACGATTAGGGTCGCCGGTTGGGAATTTAGACGGGAGGATAATATGAGCTTACGCGATCGAATCGGTGTGGATCTGGGACGCCGGTTGCCACTAGAAGACGGCATCAAATGGGCCGCCCAGAACGGCGTCTACTATATCGATGCGCAGGTCGATATTGACCCGAACGCTTTTGAGAGTTTTGACGAAGCTCGTTGTGAAGGAGTGCGCGAAACCTGCGAAAAAAATGGCATCCATCTGGGGCTACACTCTCTGTCCGCCGTTAATGTTGCGGAAATTTCGCCTTTCGTGCGAGACGCCACCGATCAGTACCTGAGAGCTTATATGGATCTGGCTAAGCAATTAAACGCCGAGTGGATCATCATACACGCTGGCTACCATTTTACTGCGGATAAAGACCTGCGCATGCAGGCTAGCCTCGATCGGCTAAAGAGAGCTTCCGAGTATGCGGAGAATGTGGACACAGTGCTCCTTTTGGAGAATCTCAATTGGGAGCCTGACCTAGCAGAAGTCCACTACTTCGCTCACAATCTTGAGGAATGCTACTTTTTCTTCAACCAAATTGATTCCCCCAATCTGCGATGGTCGTTCACCATCAACCACGCGCATTTCGTACCCGAGGGAATCGACGGTTTCATCGACGGAATGGATATTTCGCGCTGCGATGAGGTGAGGATTGCCGACAACAATGGCGAATACGAAATCCACTTACAGCCGGGCGATGGCACCATCGATTTTGGCAACATGTTTAAGCGCCTGGAAGATGCCGGCTTCCAAGGCCATTACATGAACGGGTTTGGAACCATCGAAGACATGTTGGTCGGACGCGATTACCTGATCGACCGTGCACGGGAGGCAGGCGTCACGATCGATTGATTCTATTTATTCTCTGACGTGCCTGTGCTCCGCAATAATTCGAACCCAAATGATATTAGTGTCTTGCCCAAGCCGGAAATTGGCCCTGCCTTGTCAACTGATTTAACCTCCCCCGCGGAAATCGCCCTTGTGCCTCCTGTACTCTGCAATAATTGGATCTCCTTAAAATTCAATACCTTTGAATCCTGATAAAAACCTGTGCTCCCCAATAATTCCATCTCCGTTCAGGCCGCGATGGGAACAAGCCGGTAATCGTGGTGAAGCCCGTTCAGTACCAGTCTGGAAACCCCCTTTTTATCCTCGTCCAAAAGATACCGTTTCTCCTACAATGATTTGGAGGCACAACTTGCCTGCTCAGGAATTCCGGGCCCGAATGAAGAATGCGGCCTGCTTTGGTTGTAATAAGACATCCACACTTTCAAAGTTCTTCTTAGGTGGTTTTCGGTCAGCGGAATCATGTGATCCAGGCATTCTCGCCGCATCGTCCCGATGGCCCGTTCACAAATGGAATTGGCCTGAGGGCTACGGTATGGCGTTTTGAGCACCCGAAGTCCCATGTTTTGGGCCCTTCGGTCTAACTCCTTCGAGTAAACGCTGCCCCGGTCATGAACGAGAAATCGATACAAATGATCGGCCGGAACCGTCCGGCGTAGCTGCTGAAGTGTCCACTCAGCCGTTAGGTGAGCCGTTAGGTGAGCCGTTAGGTGAGCCGTTATACCCAAATATATGATCCGCCGAGAGCCATGCTCCAAAAGAACGAACACATAAAGGATGCGGAACGTCGATGTGACAACAACAAAAAAGTCACAGACCAGGATTACCTCAGCATGATTGCGGAGGAAGGTGGACCAGCGCTGATCACCTCGTGACTCGCGTGAAGGCTGTTTCGGCATATATTTCCGAACCGTTCGGAGCGATACCCGGATGTCCAGATTGAAAAGCAGCTCATTGGCAATTCGCTCTTCTCCCCATAATGGATTCTCCCGGACCATCTGGCGGATCAGAGTTTTAAGTTCCTCCGAGATGGTGGGTCTGCCTATTCTCGACTTCCATCTCCAGAACATCCTGAAGCCCTCGCGGTGCCAGCGAATCAGGGTCTTCGGCTGAACGATGGCCAGAGCATTTTTCCAATCGAAAAGCCTGGATAGTGCCACGAGAGTGAACCGGCTTGCGGAATCAATTCGGCCGGGCTTGATTCCTCGTTCCTTGTAGAAGGCGAGCTGTTTCCGGAGAAATAGATTCTCAGCCGTCAATCTACCTCGGCTGCGAGTGAGGAGAAAAAGAAGTGAAAAGAGGTCGATGATTAGCTGAAATATCGCTCTGGCAATGTCCATGGAAGTGGCCCATCCCACGCCATGCACACAAGGCATAGACATTGGCTTCCTACCTCAAAGCCGAAAAAATACCGAAATCAGTCTGTCCCCATTTTTTCCGGTTCGCTCTTAACGAGGGCTGAAGGCTCACCAGCGAATTCTATATCTCCCTCCACCCCGTTCGTGGCGACGGCTCTCGAACTCGCGGGAAGTCCTTTCCGCTCATTTGTTGAGAACCTCCTGTAAATCTCGGGAACGCGGTCATTAAGCAAAAGGGTAAAGATGTCGGGCCGGTTATAGTGCCCGGCGAAGTCGTGAGCCACCTTCCCATGAGGGCCTTCTTCCAGATCGATGTCGGCGTACAGAATGCCCTCTTCTGGTCCCATCGGGCCGGCGATCACTCTGCTGTCGGGTCCGATGATCGACGACCCGCCGCTCAGTTCCTGATCGGCCAGAAAAATGCGGTCCTCGGCAGTGTAGGCCAAGACTTCCTTCATTTCGTCGCTTAGGGCGCCGCAGACGTTGATCACGAAGGCCTTGGCCATGAAGGCCAAGGACCGCCCGGTCATGATTCCGCGCTCAGACCGCGGCAGCGCTGTGCGACCGGGCGCGTTCGGCCAGCTCGCAACGTGGATGGCAGCTCCTTCGGCGATGAGAGCAAAAATGGCCAAAGGGTTGGAGTTTTCTCCACAGATCAGTCCGCTAATCTTGCCATATTCGGTCTCGAACGCTTGCAGTGTATCGCCACCCCCTCCGGTGTGCACGAGTCGCTCGCCAGAGGTCGGCACCAGTTTCTGGTGCTTCCCCAGAATTTGTCCATTCGGGTCGATGAACAATTGGCTGTTGAACATCGTACCGAATGTGCCGGGCCGCTTCTCGCAAAGTCCCATGACGACGTAGGTACCCGCTTCGCGAGCGGCCTCGGCCAGCGCGTCCGCAGCCGGCGACGGGATCTCCACGGAGTTCTTGAACAGCTCGGTCGCCAGCCGCCGGCTCTCGGGGCTGGTCGCGGGATGAAAGTGGTACCAAAGGGGGTGTCCCGGGATGAAGCCCTCCGAGAAACCGACGATTTTCGCGCCTCCCGCCCCCGCCTCTCGGATGAGACGACAGGCCTTTTCGACGGTGGCCTCTCGGTTGAGAAATACCGGCGCCGCCTGAGCGGCGGCCACTCGAATCGTAGGATAGTTGTCACCCATTGTTGGCACCTCCTGTACTTTGTTAGACACTGACTACCACCGTCCTCTGTCGTCAGCCTGATATCCTCTAGCTTCACAGTGTAGCGGCTTCGACCTGGTCCATGTTGCATTACTAATTCTGACAGCACCGGGAACGGCAGGGTCGCCGCCTGATTCAGATGCGGCTCATACACCAGATTTGACTATAGCTCTCGAGCGTTTCTCCCCATCCTCAGTCCATGTAGAGCAGCCGCGCCGGGTTGGTCTTAAACATCATCTCCAGCGCTTCCTCGTTCACCCCGAAGGCCAGCATGGCCCGGATGAAGATGCGCATCCCCGGCAAGGCGTCCACGTGGAGGAGCTGTCCGAAATCGCTCGCCGCGATGCAGCGCTCTGCCCCGACGGCCTCGACCACGCGGGGGGTCTCGAAGGGGTCCACAACGGGCTGGTACATGCTCGGGATCATGGGCTGGCAATAGGTCCCCACGTAGGTCCCCAGATCGGCCAGCTCCTTTATTTCGTCCAGGGTAAGCTTGTTGAGCTCGAGCAGCGGATGGTCGAGTATCGCCCGGGCACCCATCTCCTTCGCCGCTTTGGCGAGGGGAAGAAGCTCGAAAAAGTCCGTATGCCCAAAACCGAGCCCGGCTTTTCCTTCGGTGGCGATCTCCATGATTTGCACCACCTCAGGAAGCACCCGGCCTTGCTCGTCCACCAGGTTGACGCCCCCCGACCCTTTACCGGCTGTGCGGTAGTAGCCCGCGGAATTAAACGTGGGGAACCAAACCATCTTGCATTTGGGATATTGGAGGGCGATGCGCACCGCCTCGGGGTTCATCCCGAAGTTGAGGCCGATGCCGCCGTAAACCTCCACCCCCCGGGGGAGTTCCTCCCGCGCAACCATGGCGTCCACCTGCTTCTGAACTAGGTAGGCGCAGCCAGCCGTGAGGTTGTAGTGATCCTTGAAGCAGACCGCCCGCATCCCAGCCCTGGCGGCCTCAGTCGCCACCTGGACCATGTCCTGGTTGCGCTGGACGAAATCGGGATAGACGTGGATGTGGTGGTCGATCGCCCCTTCGATGATGCTGTCCTCGATGCCGGGGTAGATCTCGTGAATGCGCGGGCTATCCTTCAATATCTGATAGAACCAGTCCTTGGCGTTCAACTCCCGCACCCGGTCCACGGTAAGGATGCGTCCGACGTAGTTTTCCATGATCTCCTCCTGTACAAAATCAACAGCCGCCAAGCAAGCACTCAGAACCGTGACCCCCGAACACTCAAAAAAATGCGGAAAGTTCGCTTGCGGGGGTTTCACGGCAGACGGGCGAATCACTGTCAGGAGGCTCTATAGACCCGATAAAAATACTTTCCGATGACGATATGCCTCGCGGGGCAGACGAAGGGCCTACAGCGAAGGCGGCAGGCTCGGCCGCTGAACGAAGCTGCGGAGAGGAGGAGAGTCACCGGCCGAGACTTTCTAAGGATGCGGAGATTCCTCTTCACGGCCACTGCATCCCGCATAATCGGACCCCCAGGAATTGAAGACGCTCATTGAATCGCCGAAGCTTTGCCCCGGGCCCCGGTTGGGCATCACTTTCTATATCCGTCATATGACCATGACTGGGGCTCATGCTCCCCCTAAAAATTTCCCATTCTTCCGGCCGAGGCCATTATTTCAACAAACATTTCAAGGGCACTTCGAACCATTTGCCATTACGCCTGTTCATGGCAAATTTCTAATCAAGCGGCAATGGGCGTCTGAATAGCAACCGCCAACCACAGGCTAATGCTCATACAATCAATGGGCTCGATTTTTCAGGAGGCACAGGGTAATCCCGGCGGCGTCATTCGACTTGATGTCCGCTATCACGCAGGCCCGGAGACACCTGCCCATCGTTTCTCTGAAACGCGTAGCGTAAGGCAGAGAATTGAAACAAGATATGTTTTTCGCGACCGGTCCGCGTTCGTTTCCGGGATCGATTCTCCTTCCCCATGAATTCCCAAACTACATCGCCATCGTCCCGGCTCGCGGCGTTAAATTCGGTCGACATTGCCGGGTTTTTGCCGTCCAATCCGCGTCAAAATTCACCGTGAAGTTTCGATGGACCAGGACACTTCGGTGTCAGGGCGATGAAAAAATTGCACCCCCAAACCGATCGCCATGAGGACTGTTCCTACTCCTTTCATCCATCCGGCGTTGAAAAATAAAAACGTCGCTGCAAAAACGAACAAGAAACGCTCCCAAATGAAAAGTTTTCTGCGAAGATACCCCTCCAGGGCTGCCGAACTGCAGAAAAACCCCATAAAACCGGTACTCCATACCAACAGGATCGCCGGCCAGGTTGATCCTTTATCCATCAGGATGGGGGTGTAGGCCATGAGGAAGGGGACGATATAGAGTGCCTTGGCAAGCTTGAGGGAACTGAAGCCTGTGCGCATCGGGTCCGCCTTGGCCACGCCGGCGGCGATGAAGGCCCCCAGGGCAAAGGGGGGTGTCAGGGAGGCATCCTGACTGAGCCACAGGATGATGAGGTGAGCGCTCAGGAGAGGAACTCCCAACTCCACAAGAGCGGGCACGGCCAAGATGGAAAGCAGGATGTAGCTTGCCGTGATGGTCATGCCCATCCCAAGGATATAGCTCGCGATGGCGCAAAGCAGAATGCCCATCGGAAGCTCGCTGCCCTGCCAACCGAACCATTGGTTCAGCAGGCTTGAATAATCCAGAATGATCGATGAGAATTTGAGCCCGAGCCCCGGCATCGAAACGCCCGCCAACACGATTCCCATCACCCCCGCCGTTACACCGATGCTCAGGCAGTCGAGGGCGCCTTTTTCGAGCCCGTGCATGATCTGGGGCGAGGCCAGCACGGTGGTTCCCACGATCGTCCAGAAAAGGGTTTCCACGATGCCGAAGCCCAAGGCGGGGAGAAAGACGAGCAAGGCAAGACTCACGCCCAGCATCCAGTTCTCCTGCAACAGACCACGTGGGGGCGCAGACTTCGCCTCGGCCAAGATTTTGGCTGCCTCCGCCTCAGCTTCCTCGCGGGACATCCCGTCCCGAATTAGGGTCGATTTTTTCTCCTTCGCGAGAAGCATCGCCCAGTGGCTTTCAGTGTTCCATTCCGGAACTCCTAGGGCACGAGCGATGATCGGCGGCAAGGCGATGAGACGGGTGTCCTCACGGAACATCCCCAGGAACATCGCCAGGAGGATGGCCCACAGGGCGGCGTCGAAGGGGGAGCGGCCGATGATCAGGCGCAGGATGAGCAGCAAAACGGGGAGCAGGAGGTATCCGTCCCGTTTCAGCAGTAACCCCAGCTGGGGCAATTCTTCTCTCGGCAGGCCGTGAATGCCCTCCAGCCCCGAACGGAAATGCACCGACATGTAGAGCGAGAAATAGTACATCAAGGCGGGGACAAGGGAGATCAAAATGATGTAACCGTAATCGGTCTCAGTGAAGGCCGCGAGGAGAAAGGCTGCGGAACCCATGACGGGTGGCATCAAATGGCCGCCGATGGAGGCCACCGCCTCGACGGCCGCCGCGAAGTGCGCCCTGTAACCCGCCCGCTTCATCATCGGAATCGTGAACGTCCCTGTGATGACGATATTGGCCGCCCCGCTTCCCACGATCGAACCCACGAGGCCGCTCGAGACGATCGCGGCCTTGGCCGGCCCGCCACGGAGGCGGCCCACGAGGGCGAAAGCCAAATCTACGAAGACGTCTCCTACCCTGGTCTTCTCCAGGAAAACGCCGAACAGGATGAAGAGAAAAACGTAGCTCGCGTAGACATTGGCGATGATCCCGAAGATGCCGTCGTTACTGTAGATGAAGGTAACGACTTCATTGTAGGCAAAACCCTTGTGGGCCAAGCGCCCCGGGACGTAGTTCCCGTAAAGGGTGTAGAGGAAAAAAGTAACCGCCAGAAGGGGTAGTACCCATCCCATGATGCGGCGGCACATTTCGATCGAAATGAGAATTGCCATGGTCCCCATCAGGACATCGGGCCAAAGAACCATGCCCGCTCGCTGACCCCGGTCGGCGAAGTTCACAATATATTCGACGGTGAAAACAAGCGTCACCACGCAAAGCAGAATGTCCACCGTCGAGGGACGATCCTGGGGCGAGCGTTTTCGGGCGGGAAAATAGATGAATGTCAAAAATGCAGTGAAAAAGATGTAGAAAGTAAGATAGTAATGGAACGCATAGAGCTCCAGGGCCGGAAAATGAACGGAATCCCAAAGTACGGAAAGTGACTTCAGCGTTGCCGGAGATAACACCGGCCGAAAGGCCACCCCAAAAGGTTCCGCCACCCCGAAAAGGAAATCCACCGGGGCGCTGTTTCCCGCTCCGTAAAAAAAGTAGAAGGCGAAAACAACCGCGGAGATATAGGACGTTGCCCGGGGAAAGAAACAAATTCCAGATGCAAAAAGGAGGGCCCCTGCGGAGGACCAAAACCCCAGGAGCGGGAAATCCACCTTTTGCCAGATCCACTCATGCTCGTAAGGAAGGTAAAGATTGTAAACGCCACCCGAGAGAGCGACCTGATAGGAGAGAAACAGGATGATCAGAAAAACCCAGACGGGGGAGTTCTCTCGAATAAAACCTCTCCTGAGCACCCGCCACCCTATTGCCTCCGGCGCAAAAATGAAGCGCACCCATGACGATATGAATTCGAAAGATTTCCCCATTTTCCCTCTTCACGGGCAGCGCCAGAAAGGAAATGAAAAAGATGAGGGCACAAATCCCCCCTTCTTCCTGCTCCGGTCGGAGCGAAAGCATCCACTCTACCCAACTTTCAGGCCTGAAAAGACTTTTCCCTTTCTGAAGCGGGCCTATTCTTATTCCATTCGACGAATCAGTTAGAGCTCGAGATGTAGCCTCTCTCCTTCCAGTAGCGGATGGCACCTGGATGCCACTTCATCTTGAAGGGCTTCGCTCCCGCGAGGAACGATCCCGACTTTTTTTGCATATCCAAGCCGATCTTCCAGCCCTTCATCACATTGATCAGGAACTTGTAGTTCTTGTCGAGGTAGGCCGAACGCGCCACCTCGTACACGACGTCATTGGGGACTTTGTCGTGCGCGACCGCGTACATCGTGTAGCCAAGCGTCTTGTACTTCTTGCCTTCCATCCCCTGATAGAGGCTTCCATCCATCGTGCTTCTGGAATAGCCCGCGCTTAATGCGAGGAATTTGTCGATAACGTCTTCAGGAACATCGAGAATTTTAATCGGTGCGCTCCTCGATGCCTGGAGAATCGACGGAGAAGGCATCGGGTTCGGAATCCCGAAAGCGTCGATTTTCTTGTCGCCCAGGTTAATCGCGGCATACGTCCACTTGAGATAGTCCTTTCGCACCTTGTCGGTGATGCCCATGGCGTCAAAGATGAACTTCGTCAT
>CAMYJL010000121.1:0-757 GCA_947258645.1 uncultured Nitrospinota bacterium | reverse complement strand
CGTGTTGCTTCCTCTCGGCCCCATGTTGACGCGCTTTCCGGCCAATTGCGCGTATGTCTCGATGCCGCTCGATCTGAGGACCGCCATCTGAAACACAGAGCGGCTGACGGGACCGATCCCGCGGATTCTGGTGGCATTCCCCTTGTCCCTGTCGAAGGGCTTTTTCCTCAACTGCCAGAAGTCGACGAAAACGGCGCTCGTCAATCCAAGTTCGACTTTGCCGTTACCAACGTGACGCATGTTGGCGACAAATCCGCCGGATTCACGGTTCGTCACCCTTACCATTTTGCTCGTCCGGTTGACGGCCTCGGCGAGGCCCGCCGCCAGCCGGAATGCACCGGCCCCCTTACCGGCACCAACGATGGAAATGTGCTTGACCGCTGCACTTGCATCAATCGTGGCAAAACCCGCCACCAGGAGCGCAGCAGCGGCGGCGATAAAGCCAAATTTCTTCCCCCAGATCATCATCATCCTCCCCCCTCCTTGATATTTGGGAACACCGCGGTGGCAGAAAAAGCCATTCATGGAGAAATTAAGATTTGACTGGAATTATGCAGCAACGCTCTCCATTTATCAATTTACGACCTTTTTATATTTATACGGCCGTTATTCCAGTAGGGTTTCAGAGCTTAGTGGCCCTGTCCCTCCCGAAAACTCGAACCCATTGATAATTGACAATATAGCACTTCGCCGTGGACAGGTCTTCCTCGGGCGGGGTATCCAGCGATATTTCTCCCGTGGGAACGCCTTTGAGGTT
>CAMYJL010000120.1 GCA_947258645.1 uncultured Nitrospinota bacterium | reverse complement strand
GACGCGGGTGAAACGGTGGAAGCAGTTCACCCCCTTCCGGAAGGCGTCGAGGGCCTTCTTATCCTTGGGCGTGCGAAAGCGCTCGGCCATCTGGTAGTAGTTGCAGGCGCGCTTGTAGTGCGCGGCGGCAGTCAGGTTATGTTTTTTGCGCTCGGCCTTGAGCCCCAGGTCGCGGACGCGGTCCGCCATCCGCACCCACTCGCGGAACCAGGTGTTATCGTCCCCCAGTTTTTTCGCGAGCCGGCGGCCGACCTGATCCACCTCGCCGATCTCGGTGGCCCCCCAGCGGGCACCCCCGATCATTCCGCACACGGCGGCCGACCACCGGTAATCTTTCGGGAAATACGTGAACCAGTTGGTGTTCGCGGCAGCTTCCGGCATCGCACGTTCTCCTGTCTCATGAAAGGACACGGTGGCCATCTGTCGAAATTCGATTCGAACCGGCCATCCGTTTCATTTATCGCGTTGATGGTGCATCATATCTTCACCATTCGGACCGATTCAAATAAAAAGTGCGTACGAAGAATGTTCCGCTATGCGGAATGAGGAGGTTTGACCATGACCGCCGTCAACGGACTCGACCCCATCTTTCAGTACATCGACGACAACGCAGAGCGGATCGTCGCCGACTTACAGGAGCTATGTCGCCAACCGAGCATCTCGACCACCCACACCGGTATCGAGGAGATGGCCGCAATGATCCGCGATCGGGTCGGGCACGCGGGCCTTGAGGCGACGCACAACGAAACGCCCGGCCACCCGATCATCACCGCCCGCCTCGCCGGCGCGGGGGCGAAGACACTGCTATTTTACAACCACTACGACGTGCAGCCCGCCGAACCGCTCGAGGAATGGGTCAGCCCGCCCTTCGAGGCGAACATCGTGGACGGCCACGTCATCGCGCGCGGCTCGACCGACAACAAGGGAAACATCATCAGCCGCCTGGCCGCGTTCGAGGCTTTTCTGGCCGTGCGCGGCGAGCTTCCCTGCACGGTGAAATACATCATCGAGGGCGAGGAAGAGATCGGCAGCCCGTCCCTTGAGTCCTTCGTGGTCGCCAACAAGGATCTTCTCGCGGCAGACGGGTGCGTCTGGGAGGACAACACCGTCCGCGAGCGCGTGCCCAACCTCGCCCTCGGAAACAAGGGGCTCTGCTACATCGAGCTGCGCTGTCGGACAGCCAACGTGGATTTTCACAGCAGCAACGCCCAGATGTACGAAAACGCCGCCTGGCGCATCACCTGGGCGCTCGCCTCCATGAAGGATGAGAACGAGAACGTCCTCGTCGAGGGGTTTTACGACGGCATCGAACCCCTGACCGACAAAGAGGAAGACCTGGTGCAAAAGGCTGCGACATACGACGGCAAAACGCGGCGGGAGAAATTCGAGCTGCGGCGCTTCGTCCTCGACCTTCCCGACGAAGACCTCGCCCGGCGGCATCTGACGACGCCCTCGTTCAACATCGCCGGGTTTGACGCGGGCTACACGGGCGAGGGTGTCAAGACCATCGTCTCGGGCCGGGCCCGGGCCAAGCTGGACTGCCGCCTCGTCGTGGGTCAGGATCCCGAGAAAATCCACGAATGCATCCGGCGCCACCTCGACAGGCACGGCTTCGACGACATCGAGACCGAGCTGCTGTTCAAGTCCTACCCTGCGAAGAGCGACCCCGAGAGCGCCGTCGTCCAGGCCTGCATCGAGTCCTCACGCCGCCTCTACGGCGAAGACCCCGTCATCAACCCCTTCGGCAACGGCAGCACGCCGACCTACATCGTCATCAAGCACCTGGGTGTCCCCCTCTCCTCCACCGGAGTGGGCTGCATCACCTCGCGCACGCACAGCGCCAACGAAAATCTGAAGATCGAACATCTCATTGAAGGGGCAAAGTACATGGCGGGCATCTGCGAGGCGTTCGGCAAGCTCTAACCGTTGGGAAATCCCGATTTTTTTCGTCAAAAGGAGATGTAAATGCACGTTTTCAGTTTGCAGGGTGAGGCCGAGTGGAACCCGAAGCGGCACGTCGAGAAGATCATCGGCCGCTTCGGCGAGGGAGACGTCACCGTCGCCTGCTGGGAACCGGGCCAGATCAGCCCCTACCACGCCCACCCGAACTGCACCGAGATTTATTTCTGCTTCGAGGGCGGCGGCAAGATGAAGACCCCCGAGGAGACCGTCGATGTCTCTCCCGGCGGCTTCATCGTCCATCCTCCGGGCGAGTTGCACGAATACGCCAACGGCCCCACCCGCTCCCTCCTCTACCGGGTCCGCTACGGCGACGACATGAGCACCACCGTCAAGGAATGGCCGAGCAACCCGGAATGGAAGCCGGGCAGCGGTTTTTAAACCGATGACGAACCACGTCTGAGAGAACGTGCCAACCCATTAAAGCCGACCGGGAGACTTCCGAATGAAAGCTTCTGATCTGTTTGTCAGGGCCCTGGAAAAAGAAGGCGTCGAATACATATTCGGCATCCCGGGCGAGGAAAACCTCGATTTTCTCGAATCCCTGCGGAACTCGCGGATCAAGCTAATTCTGACCCGGCACGAGCAGGGGGCCGGCTTTATGGCCGCGACCTACGGGCGCCTGACCGGAAAGGTGGGCGTCTGTCTGTCCACGCTGGGCCCCGGCGCGACCAATTTCGTGACGTCCGCCGCCTACGCGCAGCTGGGCGCCATGCCCATCTTGATGATCACGGGCCAGAAACCGATTAAGAAGAGCAAGCAGGGCCGGTTCCAAATCGTGGACATCGTCGAGATGATGCGCCCGATCACCAAATTCACGAAGCAGATCGTCAACGGCAACAACATCCCCGTTCTCGTCCGCGAATCCATCCGCATCGCGCAGGAAGAGCGTCCGGGTGCCGTCCACCTCGAACTCCCCGAAGACATCGCCGCCGAGGATGCGACCGCGGAGCCGTTCGAAGTCATCGCCGGAAGGCGCCCGAGCGCGGATCAGAAAATGATCGATCTTGCGGTCGGGATGATCGAGACCGCCCAGGCGCCGCTCCTGCTGATCGGGGCCGCCGCAAACCGGAACCGGGCCTGCGCCGCGCTGCGCGCCCTGGTCGACAAAACGGGAATTCCCTTCTTCAACACCCAGATGGGCAAGGGGGTGATCGACGAACGGCACCCGAAGTACCTCGGCACCGCCGCCCTGTCCGTTCACGATTACCTCCACAGCGCCATCGACCGCGCCGACCTGATCCTCAACGTGGGACATGACGTCATCGAAAAACCCCCTTTTTTCATGGAGCCGGGCGGGACAAAAGTCATCCACGTCAATAATTTTTCCGCGCATGTCGATGATGTGTATTTCCCCCAACTGGACATCGTCGGGGACGTCGCCAACACGGTCGAAAGGCTCACCGCTGCGCTCCATCAAAACCCCGGTTGGGATCTAAGCGGCTACGACCGCATCAAAAAAGAGGTGGAGCACCACGTTTCGGAAAAGAGCGGCGGCGCCTCGTTTCCCATCATCCCCCAATACCTGGTCGCCCAGGTGCGCGAGGCCATGCCCTCCGACGGCATCATCGCCCTCGACAACGGCGTGTATAAAATCTGGTTTGCCCGAAACTACAAGGCTCACGCACCCAACACCGTCCTCCTGGACAACGCCCTGGCGACGATGGGGGCCGGGCTTCCCTCCGCCATCGGAGCGAAAATCGTCTTCCCGGAGAAAAAAGTCATGGCCATCGCCGGCGACGGGGGATTCATGATGAATTCCCAAGAGATCGAAACCGCCGTCCGCCTGGGGTTGGATCTCGTTGTCCTCATCCTCCGGGACAACGCCTACGGCATGATCAAATGGAAACAGGCCGGGATGGGCTTCCCCGATTTCGGCCTGGACTACGGCAATCCGGATTTCGTGAAATACGCGGAAAGCTACGGCGCCACCGGTCACCGGGTGGAGTCATCCGAACAACTCCCCGCCTTTTTGCGCGAGAGCATCAACGCATCGGAGATGGACGAAACCAAAGACATGATCGCGCCATATATCAATCTCAACCCGGACATCGCGGCCCGGCACGAAGAGGCGGCGCGGATCCGCAAGGCCATGGGAATTTACGGGCGGGGCGGCCAGTCCGGCCGGGGGGCCTGGAAATTTGCGCCCGTGCACGCACAGGCCATCTTCGAGTCCTGCTTCGGCATGGCCTGGGCCGGTCCGCTCCTCACCTTGAAGGAGCGAGAGCTCATCGTCATCACGGCGCTCGCCGCCCAGACGCTCGACGACGAAGTGGTGTGGCACGTGCGAAGCGCCCTCAACCTGGGGTGGACGCGGGAAGAGATCATCGAGGCGATCACGACCCTCTCCCCCTACATCGGCCTCCCCAAAACGAACCATGCCTTCAAGGCCGCCCTCAAGGCATTCGAGAAAGCGGACCGCGAACAAGGGATCGAGCCCGAGAAATTCTCCGGCGACGACCAGGCTGACGCCGAGGCCGAGGCGGCGGGGGATCAGATCACCTCCCAGATTGACCCCCACCCCGACGAGAAGGAGCGGATTCGAAAAGCCTTCGAGGTCCGCGAGAAGATGGGAATCTACGGAACGGGCGGTCAAGGACGCGACGGATTTTTCACGATCTCCCCAACCCACAACCAGGCCATCCTCGAATACTGCTTCGGCCTGATCTGGAACCTGCCCCTCCTCGACATGAAGACGAAAGAGCTCATCGTCATCGCCGCCTCCACCGTGAACCAGTGCGAAAACGAGCTGGAGTGGCACGTGCGAAGCGCGTTGAACGCCGGGCTGACCCGCGAGCAGATCGTCGAGGCGATTACGCAGTGCTCCCCCTACATCGGGCTCTCCAAGACGAACCAGGGCCTCCGCGCCGCCAAGCGGGCGCTTGATGAGCTGGACGGGAATGCTGAAGAATAGACTGCCAAAAAGACAGTTTTCATAGCAATTTTCAATATTCTTCTTGCCTATGAGGCATCTCGACAGGAAGGCGATCATGGCGAAAGTGGAATCCGCGGTTCAGGACCATTACAAGGATGACGGACTGATGGAGCGCATTTTCGCTTTCCTTGAAAAGATCGGAATTGACCCCGGGAATCTGACCCATGAAGACCTTTACGCCTGCGACCAAATGCACGCGCGGGGAATCGCCGCAACGCGTGAGCATGTTGATTACTCCGGGATCGCCCCGGGCATGCGCGTTCTCGATCTCGGTTGCGGCATCGGCGGCTCTTCACGCTATATTAGAACTGCGCGTGACTGTTGGGTGACAGGGATAGACCTCACCCAGGAATTTATCGATGTCGCGCGGGAACTGACCGAACGGTGCGGCCTCGGCGACGGGATCGAATATTTTCAGGCAAACGCTCTCGATATGCCGTTCGAAGACGCGTCATTCGACCATGTCTGGTCCCATAACGTCACGATGAACATCGAAGACAAAGCCGGACTCGTGACCGAGATTGCACGTATCCTCAAACCTGGCGGCCGCTTTTCTTGCTCGGAAATCGAGCAAGGCCCGTCGGGCGACCCATTTTATCCCCTTCCCTGGGCGTCGGAACCGACGTTCAGTTTCCTCGTGACGCCGGACGAGATGTGCGCATTGCAAAGCGCAGGAGGTCTGCGTGTCGTTGAACAAATCGATCTCAATGAGGCCAACCTGGCATTTTTCAGGGAAGGGAGAGAACGCGCCAAAAGCGGTAAACCGCCTCAGAATATCAATCCTTTGGCGTTCAAATCGAGAGACGATTTTCTCGAGCGAGTGCGAAACGCCGGAAAAAGCGCCGAAGAAGGACGGCTTGTAGAGCAACTGATTATTGCGGAAAAATCCTGAGGGGAAAAATGAGCATTGTCGATATGCAGGTCGAAGGCCACTGCCATCCCGATTATTCAACGGTAGAGGAAACGTTCCGGGAAAACTTCGCCAGCCGGGGCGAGATCGGCGCCGCGGTCTGTGTCTACAAGGACGGCGAGAAAGTCGTGGACCTCTGGGGAGGCCACCGGGACGAGGCCCGCACCCAGCCCTGGACGGAAAACACCATCACGCTCATGAGTTCCATCGCCAAGAGCATGACCGCGCTTTCGGTCCACATTCTGGTGGATCGGGGCCAGGTTTCGCTGGACGAGCCGGTGGCCCGGTATTGGCCGGAATTCGCCCAGAACGGCAAAGAGGGAATCCTGGTCCGGCACACCATCAGCCATCAATGCGGCGTCATTTTCTGCGACGCGGCCCGGCCCGGCGATTTTTTCGATTACCCCGCCCAGGTGGCTGCGATCGCCGCGCAGGAGCCCGCCTGGCCCGCGGGCTCGAAGGGCGCCTACAACTCCATTAACTTCGGGTTCATCCACGGCGAGATTGTCCGCCGGGTGAGCGGCAAGCGGATACGCGACTTCATCCGGGAGGAGATCACAGGCCCGCTCGGCGCGGATTACAACGTCGGCCTCAACCAGGGAGAGCTCGCGCGGGTCGCGCCGATGCATCGCAACCCCGAAAACAAATTCTGGGAGCTGGGGGAAAAACCCGGCTCGCTGCTGAACAGGGCCTGGCAGAGCCGGCCGGTGGGGGTTGATCTGGTGAATTGCCGCGAAAACCGGGAGGGCGAGAACCCTTCCTCAGGCGGCCACGGAAACGCGCGGGGCATCGCCCGCGTGTACGCGACCCTGGCCAACAATGGCAAAATCGGCGGCGTGCGCCTGCTCAAGCCCGAAACGGTGGAACAACTATCCGAGCTTCAGTGGGAGGGAATTTGCGGCATGACCGGCTCCGCCCGGCGGATGGGCCTCGGGTTCATGCACAACTCCCCGCCCAACACGCCGATGGGAAAAAACATGAAGGCCTTCGGGCACTCGGGCTCTGGCGGGGCGCTCGGGTTCTGCGACCGGGAAAGGAACATGGCCTTTGGTTTCTGCACCAACTTTCAGCCCGAGGGCATGCCGCCCGGAATCCGCCCCCGCTCCCTGGTCGCGGCGGCGTTCGGCCAGGCGCCTGATTGGAAGCCGGAGACACGAGCAGAGGCCTAGCCCTCCACACGCCCGCTGGCTGCCTCCGCCTGACCCGCCAACTCCAACCTGGCCTTGAGCAGGTCGAAGTTCGAGACATCCATCTGGAGCTCTCCCTGGTCAATCTGTCGGGCGAGCTCGGCCACGGCATCGTTGAACGGCGTCGGCACGCCCATCTCCCTCCCCTTTTTCGACACGAGGCCGTTGATGAACTCCATCTCGCTCTTTCGGCCCTTGATGTGGTCGTGAATTGGGGCGGTAGTGGACTTGCTGCCGACGTGGTTCATCAGCGTCTTCATGGCCGTCACCAGCACTTCGTCGCTCGCTCCCGAGAACTCTTTCTCGCTCAGGCCGAAAATGGGCTCCATCCGGTAGCCGAGGGTCTCGCCCACCGCCATCGATTCCCTGCCAAGGTTCACCGAAATTTCGAACATCCCGGGCAGTTTCGCCGCCTCCCAGTTCGTGAGGCCGAACGAGCCGAACGGCCCCATCGTCATCGAGTTGGCGATGAGCTTGGTCCACTTGGCGCCGTCGATGTTGTTGGTCAATTCGGTCACGCCCACGTTGCTCAATAGTTCCTGAATCTCCTTCAACCGCGGCGTAAAAGAGCCGTCGAGCTCGCCGACTGCGAACCAAGTGCCCGGCCGGGTCGTGTCGCGCTGGACGAGGCCGGGCGTGAATATCTCTCCCGAAAGCTCGACCACGCAGCCTATTGTGCGCTCTCGGCCGACGATGCTGGCGATCGCATCGTTGTTCATGCCGTTCTGCATCCCGACAACCACGCCTTCGCCCTTGAGATAGGGCTTGATGAGCTCGGCCACCCAGCGGGTGTCGTAGGACTTGACGATGATCAGGGCGATGTCGAACTCCATCTTGACCGAGGCCAGCTCGCAAAAGTGATGGGCCCGCACCGGGATCTTCAGGTCCTCGTCCGGAAACTGGATGTGCAGTCCCTTCGTTCTCATCGTTTCAACGTGCTCCGGCCATTGGTCGAAGATCGTCACGTCGAATTCCGCTTTGGTGAGATCGGCCCCCACGCTGCTGCCGATGGCGCCGGAGCCCAGTATGGCTATCTTCTTGCTCATGCTTTTCATCCTCGATAAGCGATCACCGGAACAGCGCCAAAACAACGGCCCTCCCGGATTTCGCACCATTGGCCGGCCCTTCGGCCGCGATTTTCGCTAAGAGACCATCGAGTTTAGCAGAAACCGCCCAATGAGGCCTCCCCTCCCGCCAACTGGCTTGTCCGGGATTTTGATCCATAATACCAGGCGAACCTGTTGGATATTTCGGGCATCAAAACCCTCGTTTCACGAAAGGGATAGATTCCGCATGAACCCCTCCTCCCAGCTTCCACCCTCACGTCCACCGTTGGATTACCCGGACATTCCCTTTCACGGGATTCTACGGGGCTCGGCAGAGCGGTTTCCCGATAAAACGGCGCTGGTGACGGAAGAAGAGGAACTCACCTTCGGGGAGCTGGAAGGGCTTTCGAACGCCTGCGCGAACGGCCTGAGGGCGTTGGGGATCGAAAAGGAGGATCGGCTCGCGCTCTTCCTCCCCAACTCGGCGGCGTTTGAGATCGCCTTTTTCGGGGGCTCGAAGGCGGGCGCGGTCCTCACCTCCCTCAATCCTTCCTACAAGGAAGAAGAGACGCGCTACCAGCTGGCGGACTCGGGCGCGAAGGCAATGGTCGTGGATGAAGCGCTGCTTCCGGTCGCGCTGGCCGCGCGGAAAGGTGTTTCGTCGCTCGAAGAGATCATCGTCGTGTGCGGGGGAGCGCCTCCGGCGGGGTGCATCCCGTTCGGCGATTGGCTGTCGGCGCAGGCATCCACCCCGCCCAATTGGCCTTTGATCGATCCGGCGCGCGATCTGGCCGCCCTTCCCTATTCGAGCGGAACGACGGGACGCCCGAAGGGCGTGATGCTCACCCACCGGAACCTGGTCTGCAACTACGTGCAGTTCACTGAAAACCATCAAATCACGGCGCGGGACGGCGGACTGAACTTCCTCCCCCTCTACCACATCTACGGGACGATGATCATGGGCGGGATGATACTGGCCGGGGCAAAGCAGGTTCTGATGCGGCGCTTCGAGGTGGAAAAATCCCTGGCGCTGGTGGAGGCGCACGGTGTCACGCTCTTTTTCACGGTGCCGCCCGCGCTGCTCGCCATCACGCATTACCCCGAGGTGGAAAAATACAACCTCTCTTCCCTTCGCTACATCATGAGCGGGGCGGCGCCGCTTCCGCCCGAGGTCCGGCGGCGGGCGCAGGAGCGGACTGGCGCGCTGACCTTCATGGGCTACGGTCTGACGGAAACCTCGCCCGTCACGCACATGAACCCGCTGGAGGAGGAGTGGGTGCGGGAGGAATCTATTGGGCCGCCCGTCTCGGACCTGGAGCAGAAGGTGGTGGACCTTGAGACGGGAGAGCGCGAGCTCCCTGTGGGTGAAACCGGGGAACTCCTCCTGCGCGGGCCGCAGGTGATGCAAGGCTACTGGAGGGCCCCGGAGGAGACGCGGCGCGTATTCCAGGACGGATGGCTGCGCACGGGGGACATCGTGCGCATCGACGAGGAGGGCTACGTCTACATCGTCGACCGGCTCAAAGAGATGATCAAATACAAGGGCTTCTCGGTGGCCCCGGCGGAGCTGGAGGCGTTGCTGCACGGACACGAGGCGATCTCGGACGCGGCCGTTGTCCCGAAACCTGACCCCGAGGCGGGAGAGATTCCCAAGGCGTATGTCGTCCTCAAAGAGGGAGTGGCGGCGGACCCCGAGGCGATCATGGCGTTCGTGCGCGAGCGGGTGGCCGGGTACAAGCAGATTCGGGAAATCGAGTTCATCGCCGAGATCCCCAAATCGGCGAGCGGGAAAATCCTGCGAAGGGTATTGCGGGACCGAGAACGCGAGAAGCCCTGAGGGGCCGGACGGATCCGCCGCCCGGCAGTACTTTTCCGCTCAATTTTTCGGTAGTTTCCTCATTCTTGACAGAAATCGGACCCATTCGCTAGCGTAGGGGGTTCTGCTTTCAATGAGCCCGCCCTCCCGCAAGCCTGAACCGCTTGTTATGGGCGGAATTCGCTGGAGTCCGAAAAGGCATGAATCCGACAGTGCAGCTCATGATCTCCACCGAGCGGTTCGGCCACGTGGACCCCGAACCGGTCCGGATGCTCGAAATGGCCGGACTGAAAATCGTCCGCAACCCCCACGGGCGCCTGCTCGACGAGAGCGAGATGAAGGCGCTCATCCGGGGCTGCGACGTGGCGATATCGGGCGCGGAGCCCATGTCGGCCGCCGTGATGGACGCCTCGCCGGGTCTTCGCTTCATCTCGCGCTGCTCGGTGGGGCTGGACAGCGTCGACCTCCTCGCCGCACGCGAACGCGGAATCCCGGTCGCCTATGTCCCCGGAGCGAACGCCCAGGCGGTGACGGAGTTGACGATCAGCCACATCCTCACCCTGCTGCGGGGGGTACCGAAGGCCGACGCCTCCCTGCGCCGTGGCACGTGGATCCGCGTCATGGGCCGCAGCCTCGAAGAACTCACCATCGGGATCATCGGGGTCGGCCGGATCGGAAAACGGGTCGCCCGTCACCTGTCCGGATTCGGCGCGAGGATCATCGCGAACGATCTCGAGCCGGACGAGGCCTTCGGCGCCGAGATCGGCATCGAGTGGGTGGAGAAGGAAAAACTCTTCCGCGAGGCTGACGTCGTCTGCCTCCATGTGCCACGGACCCCGCTCACGCTCGGGATGGTGGGGCGCGAGGAACTCGCGGGGATGAAAAACGATGCCATTCTGATCAACACGGCGCGAGGCGGGCTCATCGACGAGGCGGCGCTGGCGGACGCGCTCCGCTCCGGCCAACTGGGCGGCGCGGGCCTCGACGTGTACGATCAGGAACCGTACGAAGGCGAGCTGACAACGCTCGACAATTGCATCCTCACCTGCCATATGGGGGCGAACACCCTGTCTTCGCGCCTGCGGATGGAGATACAGGCCGCGGAAAACCTGATTTGCTTTCTGAAAGGAGAACCTGTGCCCCGGTTGGTCCCTGAGGTCGAGTACGAGATACAGGCGATGTTCTCCGAAAGAAATAAGCGACCCAATTGACCGGTAACAGCCATTTCATTTTTTTAACGGAATATTCAAAGGGGAAATCCGATGCCGAATAACATACTCGATGGAAAACGCGCGGTCGTGAGCGGCGCATCGTCCGGAATCGGCCAGGCCATCGCCATCCGATTCGCAGCAGAAGGCGCCGACGTCTGGGCGGCAGGCGGGAACAATGAACTGGGGCTCAAGAAAACCTTGGAGGAGTGTGCGGGTGCCCCCGGAAAAGTGGACGGCGAGGGTTATGACCTCTCGCAGTCCAGTCGGGGGGCCGACCTGGTGAAGGACGGCGCGGCGTTTCTGGGCGGGCTCGACATTCTCGTGAACTGCGCGGGTGCGCGTGCGCACAAGCCCTTCATCGAGTTCACCCCCGAGGAAGTGGACGCGCTGTTCGAGATCAACGCAAAATCCGTCTTCCGCGCCTCCCAGGAAGCCGCGAAAATCATGATCCCCCAAAAAAGCGGGCGTATTCTGAACATCGGCTCCATCCACGCCATGATCGGGGTTGCGAACAACGCCCTTTACTGCTCGACCAAGGTTTCGATGCACAACCTGACCCGGGCGCTCTCCTGCGAGCTGGGGCCGCACGGCATCCGGGTGAACTGCCTCGCGCCGGGCACCACCGAGTCGCCCCGGGTGAAGCAGATTCACACCGACCGGCCCGAATACGCGGAATCCAAGCTCCCGCGTATCCCCGTGCAGCGCTTCGCCTCTCCCGACGAGATGGCCTCGGTCGCCGCCTTCATGGTCTCAGACGAAAACGACTTCATGAACGGAACGATCGTCACCAGCGACGGCGGAACGACCGCGATGTAGGGGGGGGATCAGGACAACGCTTGATACCAGTCCGCGATGGCGCGGCCCATTTCGTCCGGCGAGTCCTCGTGGCAGTAGTGAAGGCCCCTCACGGTTACCTCGGTGACGTTCGGCCAGCCGCGGACCATGTCGCGGTGCTCCCCGACCAGAACCGCGCCCGGCTCGATGTTGATGAACAGCTTCGGCACCGGGCTTTTTGACACCCATTCGTTGTTGCGCTCGATGATCGCCAGCACGTCGGCGGGCTCTCCCTCGATGGGAATCTCGCGGGGCCAGGTTAGCGTGGGCCGCCGGTCCTCGCCGGGATTCCGGTAGGGGCGCCGGTATTCATTGTGAATCTCTTCCGCAACCTCACCAACCACCATGGCGGGCAGGATCTTCTCGACAAAAAAGTTTTCCTGGAGCACCAGTTCCTCGCCCTCCCCAGAGCGGAAGCGCTTGAACAGCGCCTGGACCTCAGGGGGCCAATGATCCCAGAGGAAGTTTCCGATCACACCCTGGCACATGACGATGCCCTTGAGCCCATCCAGCCGCCCGCTCGCCCACGTCAGCCCCAGCTGCGCGCCCCAATCGTGGGTCACGATGGTGAAGTTCTCCCCCACGTCCAACGCCTCCAGGAGCCCGTTCGTGAAGGGCTGGTGATCCGCGAGGCGGTACATGGAGCCTTCGAGCTTGTCCGAGTCGGCTGTCTTGAGGTGCACCAGGTTCTTGGCGTCTATCTTGACAACTGCCACGTCGGAATACTTGTCCGTCGGCAAACTCTTGGTTTCTGAGTCGACCAGCATCGGCCGCTGCAGCCGATGGCTGAGTTGAAGGGGCACAGTCTGCCACCAGACTCAGGAATGGCTTCTACACCTTCACCGGGCTGGCATCAGGAACCTATATTGTGGAAATCTTGCCGCTGACGGGCTATACCA
>CAMYJL010000119.1 GCA_947258645.1 uncultured Nitrospinota bacterium | reverse complement strand
GGGGGGCGGGAATCCCGGGTGAGCTCGTGCAGCGCGCAGGCCATCGGGGGAAACTTCTCTCCAGACAGCCGTTATTTCGTGTTTTCGCAATTGACGGGAAAAAATTATAAGAGAAGGAATTACGAACTTTATCTTTATGACATGTTCAGCCGCACCAGAAAGCAGCTCACCAGGAACTTTGGAATCGACGTTTCTCCGGCGTTTTCTCCGGATGGAAAGAAAATCGTGTTTTCGTCCGGCCGGGCCGGTAATCCCCATATCTATGTTATGAATGTGGACGGCTCCGGGGTTCGCCGCATTACCACCAAGGGGACCTATAACACCGAGCCGGAATGGAGCCCCCGGGGGGATCGAATCGTCTTTACCGGCCGGGTTTCGGATGGATCGTCCATTGACATTGTCACGGTGAATCCCGATGGCTCGGATCTTCGCCGTCTGACGGGGGGACAGCGCAGGAACGAGTCGCCCACGTGGTCTCCCGATGGGAGGAATATTGCATTTTCTTCAGATCGGTCCGGGCGAAAATACATTTATGTCATGACCTCCTCCGGAACACAGCTTACCCGGCTTCAGCCGGGACAGGAGCCCGCCTGGTCGCCCGCTCTTCCGTGACCTGGTTCACACTTTTGAAGATTCATGAGGAATTAATACAAATAACCTCAAAAGAATCTGATTGGGAGGTCTTGCCTTTGGATATTTTGCCATTGTACTATCCGAGTGTAATTAAATTTAACATTTGAGCTTTTTGGGGCTGGGTTTCCCGGTTCGGTTCGGTTTTTTATCAGGCTTCCCGCTCGAATCAGATACCCTAATAAGGGCACAATAAAGACGCGAGGAGGATGTTTGAATGTTTAAAATGGACATTTTGAATAAATTCCGTTTTGCTGTGGTGGGAGGGGCTCTGCTCTTAGCGGCGGGGTGCGCTCAACAGACGGTGAAATCGGACGAGGGCCTTGAAGCGTCATCTAAGCCCAAGGCGAGCATGATGGAAGCTGAGCGTATGCAAAAGCAAGCCGCATTCAAGAAGGCGCTCAGTGAATTCGGAAGCGATATTGTCTATTTTGATTTCGATAAATCAGGGATTCGGTTGGATATGCGCCCTGTCATGGACAAAAAAGCGCAATTCCTCCTGGAATACCCCTCTATTCGCATCCAGATTGAGGGGCATTGCGATGAACGCGGCACGGCGGAGTATAATGTCGCTCTGGGGCATCGCCGCGCGCAGAGCACAAAGGCGTATCTGGTGTCCCTCGGGGTTTCCGCTTCTCGCATTGATACGGTAAGTTACGGTGAAGAACGCCCCACGGACCCGCGTCACATCGAGTTGGCATGGGCCAAGAACCGTCGGGCGAAATTTAATGTTATCGGCGGCCTGCCGGCGGGAATGAACTAGGGCGTCCTCGTTTTAACGTGACAAAAAGGATTCCCCGGCGGAAGACCGCCGGGGAGTTTTTATTTATGCTTCCCTTCTCTCATAAATACCGGGTTTCGTTTTTTTCGGTTGTTTTGACCCTCTTTGTGATGGGGTGTCAGGGCGCGGTTCAACCGGACGACAGCTCTATTGGTTCGCCTTCGGGTACCGGTGCGGCGTCGATTCCGATAGGGGCCGGAGGTCGGACCGATAATTCTTCCCTGGTTCGAAGCCTCAGGGCACTGCGCCGGGGGTTGGCGAATCAGGAACAGCGTATTGACGAAGAAAGGCGGGCCATTCAGCTTCTGACCGATCAACTCGAGAAAAACCGGAACAGCATCGACGCGGTATGGGCCAACTTTGAGAAGCAGGCGAAAGATCTAAAAGAGCGCCTGGACTCGGTGGAGAATGAGCTTGCCCTCCTTCGCTCTTCCGGAGGCCGCCCTGGAGCCGGATCCGCGAAAGAAAACCTGGGCGGAGATATCCCTCCCGTGGGAACTCCAGGCGAGCCGGTCCCTTCGGGTATTCCCGATGCCGGGTCTGGAGAAAAGGTCGAGATCGGTCCTGGAAGTTCTCCTGGCGAAGGGACGGAATCCGCGGGATCTCCGTCGGGGGACACGGGGGATGTCGCGACGGTGGTCCCGCCCGCTGGCTCGCCGGATGCTCCCGTTCAGCCGCCACCGGTCAAAAAACCGGATCCGGATGCTGATTTTAACGAAGCGCTTCGTGTGTTCCGGGATGAGCGGAGTTTCCCCCGGGCGCGGCTTCTGCTAAATCGGTTTATCTCCAACTATCCGACGCATGAGTTGGCGGACGACGCACAGTATATGATCGGAGAGTCGTATTTCGAGGAAAAGAATTTTGAGCGGGCCATCCTCGCCTTCAACAAGGTACAGGTGGATTATGCTAATGGCGATAAAGCGCCTGACGCACTGCTCAAGGAAGCGCTTGCATTCTTGAATTTGGGGGACAAAGCGAGTGCGAGGGAACTTCTCGGGCGCGTGGTTCAAAAATATCCGGGCTCGGAAGCCGAGAAGGCCGCCACGGAGCGCCTCAATTCCCTGTAGCTGTAACTATCAACCCCTCCCTCCAAAAACAATAAATTGGAACGGCCGGGACTTCCGGATAAGCCAATCATGAGCAACCGAAAAGGTCTTCCCTTCAAGATCCGCGAACACGCGGAAAAGCTCGCTGAATATCTCCATCATCACAACTACCGTTACTACGCATTGGATGATCCGGAAATTTCGGACGCCGAGTACGACTGTTTGATGCGGGAGCTTCAGGAGCTTGAAGCAAAATATCCCAGTCTCATCAATTCCAACTCGCCCACACAGCGGGTCGGTGCCGCTCCGGTGGATGCCTTTGGGGTATTCGAGCACGATCCGCCCATGCGGAGCCTGGAAAACGCCGTGAACGAGGGTGAGGTGCGCGAGTTCCAGGAGCGGGCGAGGCGCTACTTCCGTCAAACCTACGACCGCGAGGTGGATGGAATCAGGTATGTCGTAGAGCCCAAGCTCGACGGGCTCGCGATCGAGCTAATCTACCGGGAAGGCCGGTTTGAATCGGGGGGAACGCGGGGCGACGGGACGATTGGCGAGGATATCACCCAGAATCTCCGGACCATCAAGGGAATTCCGCTCCGGCTGATCCGGTCCGGGGATGTTTCTCCGGTTTCATCTTACCTGGCGGTTCGGGGCGAGGTTTATATGGATTTGGAGGGATTCGAGAGGCTCAATCGTGATCGGCTGGAGGCGGAAGAGCCCTTGTTCGCCAATCCGCGAAACGCCGCCGCCGGATCCCTACGCCAGCTCGACCCGAGAATTACGGCCGCGCGCCCGCTGAAAATTTGTGTTTACGGCATCGGCCGCATAGAGGACCACTCGTTCGAAAGCCAGTCCCAGCTGCTCGAAACGCTCCACAAGTGGGGATTTCCCGTCAGCCGGGAATGGCGGAAGTGCGCCGATCTCGATGAAGCGATTGAGCAGTACCAGCACTTGTTGCGTGTCCGCGAAGAAGTTCCCTTTGAGATGGATGGCGCCGTTATCAAGATGGACTCGATTGAACTTCAGGAGGAACTGGGCTTCACTTCCCGCGCGCCGCGCTGGGCCATCGCCTACAAATTTCCGCCGAAACAAGAGCACACGGTCGTCGAGGACATCGTCGTTCAGGTTGGCCGAACCGGAGTTCTCACGCCGGTTGCCGTCCTGAAGCCCGTCCGCGTCGGCGGGGTCGAGGTGTCCCGTGCCACGCTTCACAACCAGGACGAAGTAGAAAAGAAGGACGTCCGCGTCGGCGACACGGTCGTTGTTCAGCGCGCGGGCGATGTAATCCCCGAGGTTGTCGCCGTCATCCAGGGTAAGCGTCCCGCCAAAACGGCTCCCTACAAAATTCCCGAAAATTGCCCGGTTTGCGAAACCCCGGCCGTTCGTGATTCGGGCGAATCGGCGGTCCGGTGCCCCAACCCGGCGTGTCCGGCGGTGGTCCGCGAGGGCATCCGCCATTTTGCCTCCCGCGGTGCCATGGACATCGAGGGGCTGGGAGAAAAACTGGTCAACCAGCTTGCCGATGAAGGGTTTGTCAAAGAGCCGGCGGACCTGTTTAAACTCAAGGGAAAAAGAGAAGAGCTGATCAAGCTGGATCGCATGGGAGAAAAAAAGGTCGATAACCTGCTTGCCGCGCTGGAGCAGGCCAAATCCCAGTCCCTGGCCCGGTTTATTTTCGCCCTCGGCATCCGCCATGTCGGGGTTCATCTGGCCGAAGTGCTGGCCGAAAAGTTCGGAAGCATCGAGGCACTGGGAGAAATTGAAGATGCGGACTCCCTGATGGAAATCCACGAAGTGGGGCCCCAGGTGGCTCAGAGCATCGTGGACTTTTTTCACCATTCCGGCTCCCGGGAGATGGTGGATCGCCTGCTTAAGGCTGGCGTGAATCCGGCGCCGCCGCAGCGGAATGCAACCTCGGGGGACGCGGGAGCTCCATTGGCGGGAAAAACGTTTGTGCTGACCGGGACGCTTTCCTCCCGGTCCCGAAACGAGGCGAAAGCCGCTCTGGAAGCGCTCGGGGGCCGGGTGAGCGGATCTGTCAGTAAAAAGACGGATTTTGTCGTCGCGGGGGAAAATCCGGGCTCGAAACGGGAGAAGGCCGAGAAGCTGGGAGTCCCCATTTTAAGCGAGGACGACTTTGACCGGGTGTTGGCGGAAAAACAAATATCTTGACTGAAGTAGCTGTTTTTATTAGGATTTAGGCGAGATGGATGACCCACACCAGCCCGACAGACATATGTTGATTCTCTTGATTCACAGGGCACTCCTGTGAGCAAAATCCGAAAAGCCGTATTTCCCGCCGCCGGTCTCGGCACCCGGTTTTTACCTGCGACCAAAGTGGTCCCCAAGGAAATGCTTCCCATCGTGGACATGCCCCAGATCCAGCTGGCCGTGCAGGAGGCCCTGGACGCCGGGATCGAGGAGATCATTCTGATCACCGGGCGCGGCAAGGTTTCCATGGTTGATCATTTTGATGTCGCATATGAGTTGGAAGATCATCTCCGCAAGCGGGGCCAGGAAGAACTTCTCTCGATTGTGGAGGAAATTTCAAAAAAAACCCGGGTTGTCTCCATCCGCCAAAAACATCCGCTTGGCCTTGGCCATGCCGTGCTTTGCGCAAAAAGCGCCGTGGGCGACGAACCTTTTGCCGTGATCTTGAGCGACGACATCATCAAGAGCGATCGTCCAGCCATCGGACAGATGGCCGAAATATACGACGCCGAAGGCGGGGCCGTGATTTCCGTGATGCAGGTTCCCCCCGATCAAATTTCAAAATACGGTGCTGCGATTCCGGCGGAAGGTTCATCGCCGGTTCCCCGGCTGACGCCGTTAAGTGGCATGGTGGAAAAGCCCCCCGCCAGTGAGGCCCCGTCGAATCTGGCCATTATTGGCCGTTATGTTTTTCCCCCGGAAATTTTTGGCTGTCTGGAGAATGTCGCTCCCGACGCCAGGGGCGAAATTCAACTTACGGATGGAATTCGCGAGCTTCTGAAATCAAAGGCCGTTTATGGATACGAATTTGAAGGAAAGCGGTACGACGCGGGAGACAAGCTGGGATTCCTCCAGGCGACGGTGGAATTTGCCCTCGCGCGCAACGATATCGGGCCGTTGTTCCGCGAATTTTTGAGGAGTCTGGAAGTTTGATAACCCCTTCGGAATCTCCGGAAGAACCCCACCCTCCGGACGCAGGTCGGAATTTCTTCAAGGCCATCGTTCATGAAAACGCAGAATTGCGCCCGTCCGCCGGCGGGAGGGGCTGAGCCGTGGAAACAGAGCTGATATTCCGTATTGTAGCGTTCGTAGTTTTAATGCTTCTTTCGGCGTGTTTTTCCGCCAGCGAGACCGCTTTTTTCTCCTTGAGCCGGGTTCGTGTTCAAACGCTCCAGATGGAAAGCGCTCTGGGAAGACGTATCGCCTTTCTTCTGGAACGCCCTCGCAGACTCATTATCTCCATCCTCATGGGAAATGAAATTGTCAATATTGCCTCTTCCGCAATTTTTACCGGTGCTTTTGTCATCTTAATGGGAGAGAGGAGGACCTGGCTGGCGCCTGTTCTCATGACCCCTCTTTTGATGTGTTTTGGCGAGATCACGCCGAAGTCCATCGCGGCGCGATTTCCCGAGTTGTTCAGCCGTCTGTTGGTAATCCCCCTTTCCTTGTTTACGAAGCTGATTTTTCCCCTTCGTTGGGTATTTATGCACATTGCCAACGGGGTTCTTTCGCTTCTGGGTGCGGGAAGCCGTTCGCAGAGCAACATTTTGATGGAAGATGAATACCTTACCCTGGTCGAGGCCGGGCTTGAGGAAGGTGAACTCGACGCCACGGAAAAAGCCTATATCCAGAACATTTTTGATTTTCATGACCGATCGATTGGAGAGATCACCGTTCCAAGAACGGATATGGAATGTTTTGAGTATGAAACACCTTTGAACGAGGTGATAGACCTGATTCGGAATACATCGTATTCACGCATTCCGGTTTATCAAGGGGATCGGGACAATATTATCGGAATCCTTTATGTCAGGGAATTCCTGCGTCTTTCGTACACCAATAAAATCGAACCTCACCAACGTCTTCAGAAAGAAAGGCTGCGCGATCCGTTGTTCGTCCCTGAAGGGATGAAGCTCGACAAACTGTTCCGGCTGTTACGCCAGGGCCGAACCCACATGGCGATCGTGGCCGATGAGCACGGGGGGGTCGCCGGTCTCGTGACGATGCGCGACCTCTTGGAGGAGATCTTCGGGGAAATTCGGGGTGAGCACATCGAGGATGAAAGCCCTGAAATTGAAGAGCAAGCCGATGGTTCTTATATAACCCGGGCCCGCGTTTCTTTGTGGGATTTTTCCGAAAAGACGGGTTGGAGCCTTCCGGACGATATTGAGACCAATACGATTGGCGGCCTGGTATTCACCCTTCTTGGCCGCGTGCCGGTGGCGGGTGAAAAAGTCCATTGCGGCGACATTATTTTCACGGTGATAGAGATGGATAACCGGAGAGTGAGAAAAGTGCATGCCGAAAGAAAAGAGGAATCGGACTGATGTCTCTTCCGGCATTTCTTCCGATTTTCATGTTGCTCCTCCTGGGGGAAGCGATCTTCTCGGGCTCCGAGATTGCGATTATCTCCGCCAACCGGGCCCGTCTGCGCACGATGGCGAACGAGGGAAATGGAGGAGCGGAAATCGCACTTCGTCTGCTTGATTCGCCCGAGTGGCTGATGGGAACAATTCTGACCTGCCATAATATATGCTTTGTCACCAATGTTTCCCTCGCCACTCTGGTGGCGATTGACCAGGTGGGATCCAAATATGGGGACCTTGTTTCGGTTTTGGTGGTGATTCCCTTCCTGGTCATTTTCGGCGAGGTGGTTCCCAAAAGTTATTGTCAGGACAGGGCAGACACGCTGGCCCCCCGGCTCGCCAAGTTTATCTGGGTGGTTCGACTGCTCGTTTATCCGGTGAACTGGTTGCTTAGCCATCTGATCAGGATGGTTCTCGGCTCCGGGAAAAACGGGGAAGCTCATAGTCCTTTTGTCACAAGGCAGGAGTTGGAAGTGCTCGTAGGGGAGCCGAGCGAGGGCGACGTTCGGGCAGGCGAGCGGCGGATGATCGGGCGCATTTTTTCTTTCAGCGAAAGAGATGTTTCCAATGTCATGGTTCCCTTGGTGGAAGTATCTGCGGTGAATGAAGAGGCAACCGTTGAGGAAGTAATCGAAAGAATCGAAGCGGACGGCCATTCGAAGATTCTCGTCTATCGAAAGGAGATTCATCACATTGTTGGCGTTGTCAGGGCGCGAGACATCATCGCCCGAGGTGAGAAAGCGAGGGGTTCTCTGAAGGAGATTCCAGATTTGCTCCACCCGCCATACTTCGTCCCCGAGTCAAAGCCTGCGGGAGATCTTTTGGAAGAGCTGCAGCAGACGAATCTCAAACTGGCCGTGGTCGTGGACGAATATGGGGGTTGCGTGGGCGTGGCGACAATGGAGGACCTCATTGAGGAAATTGTCGGTGAGATCAGCGATGAGTACGATGTGGAGGAGGTCCGGTTTTTTGAGAAATTGGGTAACGGAAAATATATGGTGGATGCCCGCATGGAGGTTGAAGCGGTTCGGGAAGATCTGTCAATTCCAATCCCGCCCGGCGATTATGAAACGTTAGGCGGCTACCTGCTGGAAGTCTTTGAGCGAATTCCAAAACCGGGCGAAAAAGTAGAGGTGGATAGGTGGGCGTTTACTGTTACCCAGGCCACGGACCGCCAAATCGAATATGTCCGGTGCGAGCATCTTCCGGAAGAGATTCCGAGTCAAACCGAAGAAACGAAGTGATACGGAATATTTCCTGAAATTCAAGCCGGGTTCGGAGCCGGGACGCCGGTTTCTATTGAGAGA
Organism: uncultured Nitrospinota bacterium; assembly: GCA_947258645.1. Taxonomy (GTDB): domain Bacteria; phylum UBA8248; class UBA8248; order UBA8248; family UBA8248; genus CAMYJL01. The sequence continues at coordinate 539 of CAMYJL010000119.1, read as the reverse complement.
CGGTGGAGCGTCTCCCATTGTGATGCTTCATAGGGAATCCCCCGTTTTTCGGCGTCGGCTTTTTTCCGCGCCTCGCGCTCGCCGGGAAGCAGCATCTCGGGGCCGCCGTGAATCCGGATGTCGTTGACGGTTTCGATGAGGCGGCGGCGCGCCTCATCCTCCGGAAAGAGAAAGTCGATTCGCCAGGCCTCAATCGTCTGTGACACGCGGCTCATCGGAGTCTCGCGCATGTTTCGGATCCGTTCGGTCGACCCCCCTCCGATCACATTGTCCAGCTCAACGAGAATGTTCAGTCCGGAGCCCTTGTATCCGAACTGCTCCCCTCCCAGCGGCAGCACAGAGCCCCCGATCAGCCTTTCGTACGGAACGACGCCCTCCAGGAGGTTACCGTCCTTGTCCTTGAAATAATCGGACGGAATCGGATCGCCTGCCCGGGTGGCCCGGATCGCCGGGCTCACCGCGCGTTGCGTGGTGGCCATGTCGATGACGATGGCGTCGTCTCCGCAGGGAATCCCCCAGGCGATGGGGTTGGTGCCCAG
>CAMYJL010000118.1 GCA_947258645.1 uncultured Nitrospinota bacterium | reverse complement strand
CCCAGCACGATGGCGGCGGCCACACCGGGGAAGACCGGGACCCAGCCGATCGCCGTGAACGCGACGGAGCAGCCGACGATCCCCACCGCCAGCCAGGGCATCCACGGCCAGCGATCGACCACAACTGCCGTAATCGGCTGGGTGGCGGCGCTGGTCAGCGATTGAATCGAAATGAGTAAGCCTGCCGTCGTGAGTGAAAATTGAAACTTCTCGCGAAGGAGGGGGATCAGGGGAGCGAAAAAAGTAGCGTGGCTGTCTACCACGAAGTGGACGAAAAAAAGGATAGCCATCGAGGCCCAGGGGACGGCCTCGCGGATTTTCCCGGTTTCCGTCCCTGTGCTCATTGACCGAACAGTTTCTTGATCGCGTCGCCGGCGCCCTTCGCGCCTTCTTCCACTGCGCCAAGGGTGCCTTTCGCGCCTTTCTCCAGAGTCTCCGCCGAGTCTTTGGCGCCCTTGCCCAGAACTTCCGCTGAACCTTTCAAGCCTTCCGTCACCGTTCCGGCCAAATTATCGAGGCCGAGGGGAGCGATCGCCTTGGCGGTGCCTTGGCGGATGGCGCCGATGACCTTCCCGGCGATCTCGCCGGGCGAGGCCCCGCCCTTTTCTTTGCCAATGTCCTTGAGGTGAATATCGGGCAGCGGGGCGCCCAGCTTCTGCCCGCCGAGAAAGGTGGCGCTGACGTTGACCTTTCCGTCCCGGACATAGAGGTTCTGGGTGATCAGTTTCCGCGCTTCTCCTTCATCGCCCTTGGCCTCGGTCTTTTTTCCCGGCGTGATGCCCCATTTGGCCATGTAGGCGTTCACGTTTTGCTGGATGGCGTCGACGTTGCTTCCCTTTTCCCCCAACTCATAGGTAACGTCGGGCGAGGCGATGACGACTTTTTTGATGACGACGGGATTCTGGGTGATCGTCCCGGTGTCGAGCTCCACGCTGACCTCTCCGAGCCGGATGGACGTGTCGGCCTTGAAACCTTTCGGGTTCCCGACGCTGAGCCCCCGGAGCGTGCCCTGACCGGAGGTGACCCCGATTTTCGCTTCCTTGAGACGGACCCGGGTCTGGGTGATCTCCGAGCCGAATTTTTCAACACCCGCCACGACCAACGAATCGAGCGAAGAGACCACATAGAAAACGGCGGCGCCGATCACGATAATGAGCAGTCCGACGCCGATGAGAAGCCACTTTTTCATCGAAAAGTTCCTCAGCTGGGGAATCGTTTTCTATTTGTGTGGTTTGGCGATGCCGCTTCAGTCTCTCACGCGGCGGCTACTTTGACCACAAAGTTATCGAATGCGGCCAGGAACTTTTCGGTGTTGTCCCACATCGGGAAATGCCCGGAGCCGGGAATGATGGAAAGCACACAGTCCGGGATTCGCTCTTTATATATCTCGCTGAAGTCCAGAGGCCCCGCATCGTTGCCTCCGTAGCACACCCACGCGGGGACGGATATCTCCCCGAGTCTTCCGGTCAGGTCCGGCATCGTGAAAAGCGCGTTGGCCGTCGCGGCATAGGTGGCCGGCGTGTTTTTGAGAAAACGCCGCCGGTACTCTTCCAGCTTGGGCCCCTCGCGCAGGCCCGGCGGCCGGGAAGCGCGCATCAGTTCGTGGTCGAAGACGGCCTCCATCCCCTCATGGGTGGCGGTTTCGAGGAGGCTTTGAAACCGTTTCTGATAGGCCCCCGACGGGGGGCCGGCCGAAGAGGAGACCAGCATGAGGCGGTTCAGACGATCGCTGTGCTCGATGGCGAAGAGGGTGGCGGTCCGCCCGCCCATGCTCTGGCCCATGAGGTCCACCTTGTCCAGCCCGAGCGCGTCGAGAAAGCCGATCAGATCGTCGGAGAAGTCCTGAATCCGGCAGGGGCCCGCGGGCCTTTCCGAATCGCCGTGTCCGCGCAGGTCCAGCGCGATTGCCTGAAAGCGTTTCGAGAGCGTTTCGATGACGGAATCCCACACGAAGGTCGAGCTCTGGAATCCGTGGACGAGAACAAGGGGCGGACCTTCCCCGTAAATTTCATAGTTCAGGTTCACTCCGTTGACTTTGGCTGTCGGCATACAGTCTCTCCTTGTGGCCTCCGAGGGCTTTTGGATCAATCCCCATCGACCTTTTTCGACACCGGAACATCGCTTCCCGGCTCGACGTGGATCTGGCTCATTTTAAGTGCCCGCCCCGCCGAATAAACCATGCAGCCCACGGGATAGTGATACGGGCCGTGCGGGTTTCCTATTCCGCCGCCGTAGACGTAGTCGCCAGCCTTCAGGACTTTTCCGGCCACGTGCATTTCCCCCTCGAGAACCAGCGTGCTGTGGTAGTAGGCGTGCTCGTGCCTCGGTTCGGTATATCCGGGCGGGAATCGGACGAACTTGTCCACCCGCTCCGAGACCTCGTCGGAGGCTTCGGCGATGATTTTCACCTTGATCCCCGACGGAAGGCCGAGGACTTGTTTTCCTTCCTGCCACTCGATTTCATCGGTGTTGATCGGCATGAATTTTTCAGAAGGCTCCATCTGATTTTCTCCTTTTATAAAATGTGGTGGTGAGAACGGATCTTAAAATAAACCCTCGATTTCCCAATTCCTGCTCTTCAAATCGTTCGCCGGCGAGTGCCCAAACCCCTCACGTGTCTTATATTGACTATGGAGGGGCGTGCCCCGCCGGGGCCTCCGGCGCGCCGCGCCCCGGCCGGAAATAGCGGGATTTCCCTCCACGGGCTTGTGGATCCCCTCTATTCGGAGAATAATGTTGTGAGGGGATTCTAACCGGGGAGGGGCGTCTTGTATAACCGGACCCCGTCCCGGCCGCAAAATCCCGGGATATCGTTCATCTCATTTGAGGCCTTCCGGACGAGAGGCCAGGAGATACAAGAATCATGTCAATCACCGAGGAAGTAACGGCTGGCGATATCCTTCCCGCCAAGGATGCCGTCTCCATGATTGAGCAGATCGACCTGGGGCCGACCATCGACATTCCGGTGGTGCCGCCGGAAGCCGACCCGGAATACACCCCGGCAGCGGAGCGCGATCGGCTGAAGGGGGAGATCCTGCGCCTGAAAAAAGAGCGCAACGCATTGATCCTCTCCCACAACTACGTTCAGCGGGACATTCAGGATGTCTCCGACGCCGTGGGCGATTCGCTCTTTCTTGCGCGCGAGGGAGCGAAATCGGACGCCGATGTGCTCATCGAGCCGTCCGTTCTGTTCATGAACCAGATTCTCGCGGCGATGAAAAAGCCGCATCAAAAAGTCCTCGCGCCGGACCTCGGGGCGCTTTGCTCCCTCGCTGCGCACGCCGACGCGGGCCGAATTCGTGACTGGAAGCGGGATCATCCGGGCGGCCTCGTCATCAGTTACGTGAACACCTATCTCGACGTGAAGGCTGAGAGCGACTACTGCTGCGCTTCCGCCAACGCGGCGAAAGTGCTTGAGCATGTGCTTGAGCATTCCGATCCGGATCAGCCCATTCTGTTCCTGCCCGACGTTTTTCTCGGGTTCTTCGCGGCCAAGTACATTGAAAAAAAGGGACACTCCCTCGACCGCCTCTGGCTGATGATGGGCGCCTGCCACGTGCACGAGGCCATTCGTCCGCATCATGTCGAAGAGCAGATGCGCCTCCATCCGGACGCCGCCGTCGTGGTGCATCCCGAGTGCGGCTGCACGAGCGCCTGCATGCGCCAGGTCAACACCGGGCTCGTGCCCCAGGATCTGCTCCAGTTCCGCTCGACGCAGGGCATGGTGAAGCTGGTCCGGGAGATTCCCCAGAAGGAAGTCATCATGGCGACCGAGGTGGGGAACATGTACCCGATGTCGAAGGCCGCGCCCGATAAAACACTCATACCGGCCAGTGCCGAGGCGCTCTGCGCGTTCATGAAGCAGAACACCCTCCAGAACCTTCACGATTCGCTGCTCAATCTCGTGCATGAAGTGACGGTTGATCCCGAACTGGCCGAACGGGCGAAGATACCCATCGAGCGCATGATCTCAATCGGCTAGCGAGATAAAGAGATTCGACCTTCCACCGCCGCCGAAGCTGGGGCGGAACCCATTTCGGATTTATGAGGGAATGAGAAGTGGATATCCGGGCGAAAGTGCGGGAATGGCTCCTCGATGACTTCGGGCACGCTCCCTTTCACGTCGAGATGGAAAGCGATGTTCTCTGCGAGGCGGAAATCCGCGCGAAGTCGGAGGGCATACTCGCCGGTGGCATCTATCTCGGAATCCTCTTTGAAGAGACCCAGCGGCTTCTCGCCCTCGATCGCGCCGAGGCGGCCGAGCTCCGGTGGGAGAAAAAAGAGGGCGATGCGGTATCTCCCGGTGACCTGCTCGCCGTCGTCCGGGGGCGCGCCCAGATCCTGCTCAAGACCGAGAGAACGGCGCTGAACTTTCTCTCATACGTTTCGGAGATCGCTACGAACACGGCGCGCGTCCTGCGCGAGATGGGAGATTTCCCCCCCGGCTTCCGGGGCGTCATCGATACGCGGAAGGGATCGCCCGGCCTCATGTTTTTCGAAAAGTACGGCGTCCGCGTCGGTGGGGGAAAAAACCACCGTCTCGGCATGTTCGACGGCGACCTGATCAAGGACAACGACATCGTGGTCGCGGGCTCGATCCCGGCGGCGATCGATGCGCGGTGGGGGCAGCGCTACATGGTGGAGATCCAGATCGAGGTACAGTCGTTCGAGCAGCTTGACGAGGTGATAGACGACGGGCGGGTGCACATGATTCTGCTCGACAACATGGACACCGAAACACTGCGCGGGGCGGTCGACAGGGTCCGCGAGCGCGGGGCGGCCTCTGGGACCGGGAAGGGTTACGTCCTCGAGGCCTCGGGAATCAAGGGCGGCGGTCTCCGCGAGGTCGCCGAAACCGGTGTGGACTATATCTCCACGAGCTCCCTCGTCCGCTCCGCCCCGCCGCTCGATTTCAACATGAAAATCGTGCGAATCCTCGGTTAGACGGACCCCTCTTTTCACCTGGCGGGCATCGTTCTACAATAAAGCCGTTCCTCCAAAATTCCCTACAGGCACGCAAGCCCACAGCGAGGTGAAGCCATGGCGCAGACGGCGGATCGGCCCGAGCCGAAATTTTCCTGGTTCGTTCCCATCGACGGGGATGGCGCGCACATCGGCACCCGGAAGGCCGAGCGCCCGCCGACGTTCGAGAACCTGCGGAAGATTGCCGAGGCCGCCGAGACGTGCGGCTACTATTCGATGTTGATCCCCACGCGCTTCGCCAACGGCCTGTTCGACAGCGGAGAGCCCCTCGCCGAGACCTGGACGATGGTGACGGCGCTCGCCGCGGTCACCAAGCGCATCCGCTTTCTGGTCGCCGTTCGCCCCGGCTTCGTCTCGACGGGTCTATTCGCCCAGATGGCCGCCACCCTCAGCCAGATCAGCGGAGGACGCATCGACATCAACATCGTGCCGGGCGGCATTCAGGGCGAGTACGAAAAGATGGGCGAGAGCATCGATCACGACACACGCTACGAGCGCGCCGAGGAATTTATCGAAGCGTTGCGCAAGTTGTGGAAATCCCCCGAGCCCGTCGTCTTTGGCGGCGATCACGTCCGCCTGAATGGCGTCCATTGTTCGCCCGGCCCGGTGGGAGAGGGGCCCCAATTCTATCTTGGCGGCGCATCGCCCGCCGCGCTCCGCCTCGCCGGGCGTCAGTCGGACGTCTACCTCGCCTGGATCGCCCCGACCGAGTCCATCGCCAAATTCATCTCGAACGCCCGCGCCCAGTTCGACGAGGCGGGAAGGCCGGCCACCTTCGGCCTGCGCTCTCATATCATCATGCGGAACACCGAGGACGACGCCTGGTCGGCCTCGGAGGAACTCCTCTCGCAGGCCGACCTCTCGGTCAAGGAGCAGCGCCAGGCCGTTTTCGCCGGGACTGCGATGGTGGGCCAGCGCGAGCAGATTCAGAAAGCCGAGGACCACCGCGTCGGGCGCCACCTTTGGAACGGCATCTCCACCGTCCGCGTCAACTGCGGCACCGCCATCGTCGGCTCACCCGATCAGGTCGCCGAAGAACTGCTCGGCTACTGGCGGCTCGGCATGGACGAATTCATCCTCTCGGGGTATCCCCATCTCGAAGAGTGCAGCCGCGTCGCAAGCGACCTGATTCCCCGAGTCAAATCCCTCATCGAGCGCGAGCGGGCGGCGGTGTAGGCCCTTTCATGCCTAAAATTACGGGGAGCGCCCCGGTTCTCCTCGTCGCGGACGTGAAGAAGTCGGCTGATTACTATTGCTATTGCGTAGGTTTCACCGAGCCTAATTTCTATGGTGACCCGCCGAGTTTCTGCATCCTGCATCGGGACAACTATACCCTGATGTTGGGGCAGGTGGACAATCCCTCCCGCGTCGTTCCCCACTGGAATATCCGGGACAAGACCTGGAACGCCTACTTCTGGGTGGATGACGCCGAGGCGCTCTACGAGGAGTTGAAATCGAAGAACGCCATCATCGACTACGAACTGTGCGTCCAACCGTATGGGTGCAAAGAGTTCGGAATTCAAGACCTGGATGGCCACGACATCGCGTTCGGAGAGATATTGGAGTAGCGGTCACCCCGGCCGATCATTGAGCGCTAATAAGTGCCTACACTTTAGTCGATTTGCTCTGCCCAGGCGTTGATTCCGATTCTCCTTGCCGCGGCCGCCCGGAATGTTCCGGGCGGCCGCGTGAGGCTTCATACCCGGCCTGGTCCGTATTTCCGTTCCAGACCCGATCGAAGCGGGCCCTGTTTTCAGCGGGAACGGGCGAGGCGATGTAGGAAATAACCACGAAGAGAATGGTGTTGACGATCAGCGCAAACACTCCCGGTGCGGGTGCGCCGCCGACATTGATGGGAGGCGGCGAACCGGAGAAGAACGTGTAGTAAATGCCCAGCGCCACCCCCACGAGCCAGCCCACCTCGGCCCCGAGTTTGGAAGCCCGCTTCCAATAAAGAGCTCCGATCAGCAAGGGCAGGAACTGCATGTGGAACATGACCACCAGCTTGATCAGGGCCCAGACGTAGGGCGGCCGGGCGAGAGCGATCCAGAGCGCCAGTAAGCCAAAGATTACCATGGCCCATTTTCCGGTCCGAATTTCCTTGTCCTGGGCGATGTCTTTCTTGATATAGCCCCGGATGATGTCCTTGGAGAGCATCGCGTCCAGGCCGACAAGCCCGGAGTCGAGGGTGGACATGCCGCACGCCCAGACGACGACGACCAGCCAGGCCATGAGCCAGGGCGCCTGCCTCTGAATCGTGAGGAGAATGGCTTGGTCCATCTTCTGGCCGGGGCCGGTGAACGAGTAGCTGAGCAGCCCCAGGAGGGCGAAGATCAAGACCATCACGAGCAGCATGACCCCTGTGAGCACGACGTTCCGGCGGTACTCATCCAGGCTTCTGATCGTGTACATGCGGGTCATGCGGTCCGACAAGGTGAGGGGATGGGACGCCATGAAAATGAACCAGCCGATGAACAACCCGAAGGCGACGGCGTCGCCCGAAAAGAGAGTTCGCGTCGGCGGCAGCGTATCTATCATCTTGGTGTAGCCACCCGCGAGATACAATAGATAGAACACGGCCACCACCCCAAAGGCCAGGGAGAGCGCGCCCTGAAAAACGTCGGTGTAGATGACGCCGCGCATCCCGCCGTAGAGGGTGTAGCCCACGCCAACGACGAGCAGGATGATCACCCCCCAAACGTAGGGGATACCGGCAAACCGCTCAAGGATGGTGCCCATGGCGACGGCGTTGGAGGCGAAATAGGGGATCAGGAATGTGATGCTTCCGACGGCGCCCAGCAGGCGGAGAATGTCGCTCTGGTAGAAATCCCCGTAGAAATCCTGGGCGGTGGAGTAGTTGAACGCTTTTCCCACCGGCCAGAGTCGTTTGCCGATGAACCAGAGCGGGAACACCATGAAAGCGTAGGCGAATCCGTAGCCCAGGAAGCTCACTCCCTTGAGGTAGAACCAGCCCACTGTGCCCAGGTAGATTCCGCCTGACATGACGGTGGCGACGATGCTGAACGAGTTGGGGATGTAGCCGACCGACCGGCCCGCCACGTAAAAGTCTTCTTCGGTCGCTTCTTCGCTGTGCCACCAGTAGACGATCCCGATGGACACGAGCAGATAAGCGACGACACATCCGAAGATGAAATAAGGCGAGGACCAGATCATCGCGTGTCCTCCTCTGCATACACGATCCGGACTAGCACCCAGAGCCCATAGAGCGCCACGAGGACATACCACCAGAGGGTGAAGTAGCGATGGTTGATAATGGGGTTGAAGGGGGTGGTGAGAGCGAGAACAAGGAAGACAACGAACATCCATCCGTTGGTCGTGAGCTTGCCGTTTTCAATCATGACGTTTCCTCCTCTCAGGTGGGACTTCCAAGTGAGCAGAACGATACGCACGGGTGCTCTCTATTCCATTTACCCTCTCGCTTTCCGTGTTCGGAGCAATAATTGATTAAGAGCAATCGCCTTGGGAGGGTGTGCAAACGGGACACATCCACCTTCCTTCCCTACCTGTGCGGGAGGGAAGACGATTCGAGGGCGCCGATGATGGACTGCCGGAAGAAGGCGACAGTATACAACAAAAAAAACTTATTATCCCAGAAAAATTCAGGCGCCCCTTCGCTGGCCCATATGGCAGGTGACGACCATTTTTGCCTCATCGTCAAAGTCCGCTTGTTTCACCGGAATCTCCTCTCCCGCGTCCAGCAGTTTCTTCACTTCCCCCGGCGTGATCTCGAAGGAATCCCTCTATTCACCGTCGAAAAAGCCGCTAGTTCTTTAAGTCCGAATAATCCCGGTAATAATCCGGCGGAGGGGCGCCGCCCTGTCCCTGGATGACGTGGAGTTTTCCCCACCCCCGTCCGGAATTCCGGAACCCGCGCTGAACGCCGGGAGGCACCCAGCAGGCGTCCCAG
>CAMYJL010000117.1:5307-17663 GCA_947258645.1 uncultured Nitrospinota bacterium | reverse complement strand
TCTTCCTGAGGGATGACGTCGTAAAGGTCGCCGCCTACCGATTTGGCCGCCGCGTTCCGGCCGGCAAATTCATAATTTCCTTCCTGCAAGTGGAGGGCGGGCGCAATAAAGCTTTCCTGAATGGCCCGGGCGGTCTCGAGTTGCTGCTCGAGCCGTTCTTTCTCAAGCAAGGAGTTGTGCAGTTTCGAATGGGCGAGCGCAACAGCTGCCTGGTTGGCCAGGGCAACGAGCAAAGGAATCGACTGCTGCTCAAATGTCGGATTGCCGGTCGGATGGCTGAGGTTCATGACGCCCAGCGTTTCCTTGTGATAGTTGAGGGGCAGGCAGGCGAAGGAGCGGGATCGGTCGCTCCTGGAGCGTTGTTCCTGGAAGCGCGGGTCGTTGTCGATATTCTCTACGAGAATTGGTTCGCCGGTATGAGCCACGCGGCCGGCGATTCCCTCACCGACCGCAATGCGCGTTGTTTTGATGGTTTCATCTCGGAGCCCGATGCCGCTGGCAATGGTCAGGTGTGTGCGCTCGGCATTGTAGAGGAGAATGGACCCATTTCCCGCGCCCCCGACATCCAAAGCCGTATTGAGAATGATCTGAAGTGTTTCGTTGAGGTCGAGCGAGGAAATGAGCGTGATGGTGCAGTCCTGGATCCGCCGTAGGTGGTCGATTTTGCGCTCCAAGGCGGCGATATATTCTTCTATTTCCGCGACGCTTCCCTTCACAGGCGGCCCCATTCGAGGAACTTTGAATCTTGGTTGTTGAAAAATGTTTTCAGCCAAGCGCCCGAATTTCCCATCCATCGGGAAACTGATTATATCATGCCCGAATATGGTAAAACGAGTTTTAGAAATTGGTGTATTTGTATGTTCCAAATTTTGAGGCAAGCGATTTTGAGGTGGGCTGAATGCTGGAGAAGATAGCGGATCGATTCAGGGAGATTGCCCCGAACGTGGACTTCTGGTCGATCCGGATCGTCCGGGAGGAGGGCGAATTCATTTCCGTTCGTCATAACGTGATGCAGCCCCTGGTGAATTCGGAAGACGCCGGGGCGATGGTCACGGTTTGTGATCGAGGGGGAATGGGGTACGCGGCGACGAGCGATCTGACGGAGAGCGGCCTGAAACGCGCCGCGGGTGAGGCGCTGGACTGGTCCCGGAGATCTGCCGGGCGGAGCGTTTGGGACTTCTCCCGCCTCCGGCATTTCGCGGCGAAAGGGGAATATGAAAGCCCGTGCGAGACGCCGTGGGCGTCGATTCCACTCACCGGGAAAATCGAATTTTTGCATGATCTGAACGAGCGTCTCGGGAAAGGGGGACGCGTGATCGAGTGGTACGCCTCTCTTTCATATGTGGAAGAGGAGACACTGCTTGTCACCTCCGAAGGCGGATACGCCAGCCAGCTGAACCGGTTCGTGGCCCCCGACATGGGAGCCGTGGCGGCCGCGGGTGCGGAGGCGCAGCGCCGCACTTTCGGGGGAAGAGGCCGGGCGCGCCAGGGAGGCTGGGAGGCGGTTGATTCGGAAGCCATGCGGGAGTCGGCCTCGAGAATTTCAGAAGAAGCCCAGGAGCTTTTGTCCGCGCCCAACTGCCCGGCGGGCCGGATGGATCTGATCCTCGATCCGGACCAGATGATCCTTCAGATTCATGAATCCATCGGCCATCCCCTGGAACTCGATCGGATGCTGGGGGACGAGCGGAACTACGCGGGGACGAGTTTCGTCACGCCGGACATGATCGGTGGCTACAAATACGGGTCGGACCTGTTGAACGTGACTTTCGACCCCGACCGTCGCGGACAGCTCGCCAGCTATTCATTCGACGACGAGGGGATCCCGGCCGAGCGGGAGTACCTCATTCGGGACGGCACTCTCGTTCGGGGCATCGGGGGAAACATTTCCCAGGTTCGGACCGGCGTGCCGGGGGTGGCCAGTTCTCGCGCCGTGGGCTGGAACCGGCCGCCCATCGATCGCATGGGAAACATCAATCTCGAACCGGGAGGTTCCAGCCGGGAGGACATGATCGCTTCGGTCGAGCGCGGAGTGTATATGAAGACGAACTGCTCGTGGTCCATCGACGACTCGCGCCTCAAGTTTCAGTTTGGTTGTGAGTGGGCTTGTCTTGTCGAAGAAGGGCGCCTGACCCAGGTGGTGAAAAATCCGAACTACCGGGGCGTCACGCCCGAATTCTGGGGGAATCTCCGGATGGTGGGCAACCCGGAAACATTCGAGGTGCTTGGAACCCCCAATTGCGGGAAGGGAGAGCCGAACCAGATGATTCGCGTCGGACACGCCACCCCACCCTGCATGTTCAGCGGAATCGAAGTCTTCGGCGGAGAGTAAATCGTGCGTGAAGTGTTTGAAAGGCTATCGGATCACCTGAACAGTCTTTTGCGGGGCGATGAAGTCCTCGCATGCTATTTTTCGGGGGAAGACTCGGATTTTGTCCGGTTCAATCAAAGTGCCATCCGCCAGGCCGGATCGGTCCGGCAGATGGCGCTCCGTGCCGAGCTTATCTCGGGAAAGCGCCACGCGCAGGCGGGCGTCACCCTGTCGGGAGACTCGGAAGAAGACAGAAGGCGCCTGACGCGCGGCGTGGAGCGGCTGCGGGAAGTTTTGCCCGCGTTGCCGGAAGATCCGCATCTGACTTACATGGCCGAGGTCTGCTCCAGCGAGCGGAGCGATGAGAATCAGCTTCCTTCGTCCGATGAGTCCGTAGACGCGATTCTGAAGGCCGGCCGGGGAAAAGATCTGGTCGGTATCTATGCCGCGGGGGGAATCCACTCCGGATTCGCCAACTCGATTGGCCAGCGTAACTGGCATTCTTCTTTCAGCTTCCATCTCGTATCTATGCCGCGGGGGGAATCCACTCCGGATTCGCCAACTCGATTGGCCAGCGTAACTGGCATTCTTCTTTCAGCTTCCATCTCGACTGGACTTTCTACCATCAGGGCGACAAGGCGGTGAAAAGCCGGTACGCGGGGAGCCGGTGGGACGCCGGGAAGTTCGGCGGCATTGTGCAGCGCGCGGAAGATCAGTTGGGCGTTCTGGTCCGGCCGCCACGGTCTCTCTCCCGGGGAAGCTACCGTGTCTATCTCTCTCCGGCGGCTCTCGCGGAGTTTGTGGAGATGGTGGCCATGCGGGGCTTCGGCCTGCGCGGGAGGCGCACGAAGCAGAGCTCCCTTCTCCAGATGGCGGAAGAGGGGCGGCGGCTCCACCCTTCGGTCAGCCTGAGCGAAAATTCACGCGGGGGACTCGGGCCTGAATTCCAGCAGCAGGGGTTCTCGAAACCGCCGGAGGTTCCGCTTATCGAGTCGGGCGCCCTGGCCGAGTGCCTGGTTTCGCCCCGATCGGGCAGGGAATGGGACGTTCCGGCCAACGGCGCTTCGGATCGGGAGTCTCCCGAGTCTCTGGACATGGCGCCGGGGGATATCTCTTCTTCCGGGGTTCTCGAAAAACTGGAAGAGGGGATTTACGTCGGAGATCTCTGGTATCTGAATTATTCGGACCTGCCCGCTTGCCGAATGACAGGATTGACGCGTTTCGCCTCATTCTGGGTGGAAAAGGGAGAGATCAAGGCCCCCGTCCAGGTCATGCGCTTCGATGAAACCGTCTATCGCGTTCTGGGAGAAAATCTGATCGGCCTGACAAAGGAGCGCGAATTCATTCCCGATTCGGGTACCTATGGGTCGAGGTCCACGCGCAGCATCCGCCTGCCGGGGGCGCTGGTCGAAGATTTTGCTTTTACTTTATAAGACCGAAGAATGCGTCTTGATTGGGTCGAGAAATATTCCGGGGATATCCGCTGATCGGTTTCTTATTTCATGCCGAATTGTTTCTTGAGTCGCTCTTTCTGGGCCTGTGACAGGTTTTTAACCGCGGCGGAGCTTTTCAATTTTGTTTTGTTCGTTTTCGAAAGTGTCTTCATCGACCTGAGATTCCCCCCGGTCACCAAACCGCTCACGGTGGACTTGTCCTCCACGCCCTTGTGCTTCATGCCGAATGCCTTGATGTCGTTCCGGACGATCGTCGTCAGGATGTAATCGACGAACGAAGAAGGGTTGGCGGACAGAAACAAAGAGAGCCCCAGCGCCGCGACAGCGCACATCATGAAAACGGCGCTCATCTGAATGGCGGCCCGCCACCGCTTGGGAACCGGGCGGCGCGAAGGCTTGCTTGAGGAATGAGACCGCTTGTGTTTCTTTTTTCGGCTCGAATCGGGGGCGATTGATCCGGTTTTCTGGCCGGCGCCGGATTTTCGGGACGGTTGTTTCGATTCATTTCCTTCGGCGGCTTTCGAAGAGGCCGCCTGGTAATAGGAACATTCGGAAAATGATTTCAGGCAGGTGGCCGATTGCTTCTCTCGCGGTACCGGTGAATAGGGGGTCCGGACTTTTCGGAGGCCCTTTTTCCGCGTTCTCGGCTGGCCGTAGCAAACGTTGTCTCTCGAAGGCCGGGGATTAGGCGTGGTGGACCATTCCCGGATGCCGAGAAACGGGCATGGACGTCCCTCGGAGACCGATTGGATGGAAACCGAGCTTGAAGATATTTTGAGGCCGGATGCTCGGGCTTCTTGAGATAAATCGGAATTTTCCTGATCCGGGCGATGGGAACGGGACAAACTTTTCATCTTCCTTCCGGCGTCCGTGTGTAAGAGATGGCCTTTTCAACTAACTCTTATTGTATCACCCGGGCCGGTTGCAGCGCTTTGCATTACTTGGAGAATTACCGCCGGAACAGATCTTCTTTTTTGGGACGAAACAGCCGCGTCGCGGGCGCTTCTCCCCGGCTGTAGGAAAACCCGCGGATCAGCGCGGCCGGAATGCCCTCCGCCGCCTGCCCCATCACGATGCTGGCGGCGGCGGCCGCTTCGTCCGCCTGCGCCACCTGCGTGATCTCGAGGCGCTGACCCGCCCGGTCGAGAGCGCCCCGCATATCCACGACCGGCTCCAGCCCGGCGCACCCGATGGCGCATCCGACGACCCCGCTCCGGAACGCCCGGCCCTGCGTGTCCACGATCAGCACGGCGGGCCGGACGCCCGTCCTTTTCTCCAGCCCTTCCCGAAGTTTCCGCGCCGATGCGTCCGCATCCTCCGGGAGGAGGAGAACGGCCTCTTCGCCTCCGGCGAGGTTGGAGTGGTCCACCCCCCCGTGCGCGCAGACGGCGCCCGAGCGATGCTCCACGATCAGGGCCCGCCCCGAGGCGACGACGACCTCGTTCGATTCGCGGAGGACCACCTCGACCAGCCGCGCGTCGCGCCCGTCCCGTTCCGCGATGCGGCGGGCTTCCGCCGAAGGCTCGACCTCAGAGAGGCGGACATACCGGCCCTCCGACTTGCTCACGATTTTCTGGGCCACGGCGAGAATGTCGCCTTCGGCGAGGAGGAGGTTCGCCCCGGTCAGGGCGGAGGCGATCACCTCGGCAAGATCGTCTCCGGGCCGGACTTCGGGAATTCCCGGTACCGATATCAGTTCGACCGGATTCATGAGGGAGACAGCGCCGACAGCCATGCGGGGACCGGCACGTCCATCTCGAGGAGGGCGGACAGATCGGAAATCGTATCTATGTCCAGGCGAAACCCCGGGCTCTCGAAGCGCAGGGCCCGGAGGCCCCGGCTTTCCGCCGATTCCATGTGGCGCCGGAAGCTTCCGTCCCCGAAGGCGAAGGGCAGGGAGTTGGGCGGCCCGATCAGGATGCCGTTTGTCCCGCCGTCCATCGAGGGCGCGACCACGGCGCAGCCGTCCGAGCTGTCACCCGCGCGGCCGAGCATGGCTTCCACTTCCGAAGGTTCCAGAGCGGGAAGATCGCCGTGGACGACCAGAAGCCACCGAGCGTCTTGTTGGAGCGCCCATTCGCGGCCCAGCTCCAGATCGGCGTTCATGTCCCGGGCGGGGCAGATGATTTTTTCCGCGCCCAGCGATTCGGCGAGCGAGAGCGCTTCGGCCCCGTCGCTGAGCACGGCGATCCCGTCGACCCGGCGCACTTTTTTCAGGGCGTTCAGCACTCGTGTCAGCATCCAGCGGCTCAACTCCGCCCGCGCATCTTCATCGAGGGCCGGTGCGAGCCGCGATTTGCCCGTTCGGAAATCCCGGGCCGGAACGATCGCCATGCAGGGGCCGGTAAAAGCCATGAAGATTCCTCAAAATGATTCGGATGGGGGAAAGACCGCCCGCATCATAGCATCTGCGGGGGTTTGGGTCAGCGGAGCGAGCGGGCGAAATCGAGGACTTTCTCCGCGAGCGCCTTTTTTGTCGTGAGGTCCGTCATCACCGTGGGGGCGGCGCGCCCGGCGACTCCCAGGCTTTTCAGGGAGGGAAGCAAATCGGCGTCCTGATCGTCGAGGACGAATCCGTCCAGATACTTTCGCATGATCCTGGCCACCCCGAGGGCCGAGACCTCGTGGCCCAGTCCCTGAAGCATCTCCGCCGCCGGCCCGCGCAGGGCCGCCCCTCCGATGATGGGGCTCACAGCGAGGCGGGGCGCGGTGGCGTTTTCGAGAAGATCGCTGATCTCCCGGATGGCCAGGATGGGCCCGAGGCTCACGATGGGATTCGAGGGGCAAAAGACGATCGTCTCCGCCTCCCGGATCGCTGCCAGGGCCTCGGGAGCCGCCTCCGCCGCCTCTGCCCCCTGAAAACGAACCCCCGTAACGCGGGGCCGGGTTCCCCGGGCGACGAAGTAATCCTGAAACTCGAGCTCCCCCTCCGGCGTCTGGACGCGGGTGGCGACGGGCGCGTCGGTCATCGGGAGCACCCGGGAGGAAATGTTCAGGGAGGCGCACAGCTCCGCGGTGACTTCGGTGAGCCGCCCCCCCTCGGAGAGCCGCTGCGTACGCCGGATGTGCGTGGCCATGTCGCGGTCCCCGAGCCGGAACCATGTCGGCCCGCCGTACCGGCCGAGGAGTTCCAGCGCCCCCGTGGTGTCCCCGGCGATGCCCCAGCCCTGTTCCGGATCGGAAAGGCCCGCCAGGTTGTACATCACCGTGTCGAGGTCCGGGCTGATATGGAGTCCGTGCAGGGAAAGATCGTCCGCCGTGTTGACGATGACGGTCAGGGCGCCGGGGGGGAGCGCCTCGGCGAGACCGACCGCAAGCTTGGCTCCCCCGACCCCACCGGCGAGGGCCACGACGGGACCCGGCCCACTCATCGGATGATGATCTCGGGAGCAGGAATTTCCTTGGGCGGTGGGGCCGAAGCCGGTGTCCCCGCGGCGATGAGCGCGCGCGGCACCCAGTCCGCCGGGAGGTCCAGTGCCTCGCGCGCCGTTTCGGGGCAGAAAAGGGGCGCGCACCGCCAGACCGAACCGACGCCCTGCGCGGTCAGCGCGAGCATCAGGTTTTGCAGCGCGGCGCCCAGGCTGTGCTCGGCCATCATGCGCTCGTGGGCCTGTTTTTCCGGTTCTTCGTAATCATCGAGATCGTCATATGAAAGCGCGGCGAGGATGATGACGGGCGCTCCCGTCAAAAGGCGGATGCTTCCGGCGTGGCGCTTTTCCCGTTCTTCTTCGGACACGCCTTCACGCGCCATGTCCCGCAGGAAATCCCGGCCCATGTCTTCCGCGAGTTTCATTTTGGCTTCCGGCGAGGAGAGGATGCAGAACCGCCACGGCGCCGTGCCGTGCGGGCTGGGGGCCAGGCAGGCGGCCTCGATGGCGGCTCGCACCTGATTCAGATCAACGGGTTCATCGGAAAACCGCCGCGTGGACCGGCGCGCGATCAGCGCTTCGGCGAGAGAGATTTCGTGAAGGGCGGCCGCTCGCGGCGCTTTGTTCACGACTCGTCACCGTCCGGTTGCCACCCGGGGGGAGCGCCGCCGTGTTCGGGCGCGGGCGGGGGAGGGAGCTTGCGCTTCTCGCCGGGCGGCGGTGCGCCCGGATCGCCCGGAATGGGCTGGCCGGCCATGTAGCCCACCACTTCGGCGGGACGATCCTCGTCTTCGTAGGCGGCCTCGAGGCATCCTTCCAACTCTTCGGGCGATTTGGGGCTGCCGTCCATCTGCGCGAGGGAATGGTCCAGTTCGTTTTTGGCGGCGTATTGCGGGAGCCCGGCCGCCGTTCCGCTCCGGGGCCCGAGCTCGGGAACGCGGTTTCGCTGCCTCCGCGCGAGAATCTGGAGGATGTTCCAGGCCCGCCGGTTCTCCCGGATCGGCATCGTCTCGGCGAGGCCCGCTTTCTCGAATTCCCGCCAGACATCGACGCCCTTTTCCGTTCGCAGGACGACGATGGTCCACCCGCGCGTGCCCACGCCGCCGCAGGAGATGTCGGCGAGCTCGGCCGAGAAGTCGGCGCAGTGTTTGCACGCCGGGCGCTGGTAGGTTTCCATCGCCTCCTGAAGGGGCAAGGTTTCCACCTCGCCGTCTTTCTTGTAGATGAGCACCTCGCCCTTCACGTTGAACTTGGTCACCTCGGAAAGCGGAATCCCCATCTCTTTTTCGATCCGCTCGGTCATCAGTTCCGGCCGGAACACCTCGGTGCAGAAAAGCCCGACCTGAAACGCCACCCTTTCCCGGAAGCCGCGCAGAAATCCCCGCTGCTTGGAGATGTGTTGGGGCCTTTTTTTGTGGGAGAGGAGAAAGGAGGGGTCGATGGCCTCCATTTTGCGGAGGGGCGTGATCTGGCAGGGCACGCCGACGAACGCCACCTGCCGGAGGTCTTTTTCTTTCACCTCCTCGAGCGCGAGGTTGTTCGGACAATAGGTGTACCAGCTTCCCGCGCTCTCGCGGATTTCTTTGTCGGAAGTGGCGACCTTGGGGCTGGGAAAACAGGGATCGTCGTCCTCGCCCACGGCGGAGACGGCGGCGCCGTCGGTTTTTCCCGCTTCGAGGGCCCAGGCCAGGAGGGCCGTGACGATCCCGCCGTCCTGGGCGCGTTCCATGATGTCGTCCCGTTTCGTTCGCGCGACGAAAATGTGTTTGTAGGAGCCGAAGATGCCCTCGAAATCGGAGCCGCGATCGCCGAAGGCGGCGTCGCGAAGATGGTTCTCGCGCGGCCAGAGCCGGGGGCAGACCGAGGCGCAAACGTCGCACCCGATTCCCTCGCTGATGCCGCAGTAGTCGAAATCGGCCTTCGCCTTGGCCGTCTGCTTGGGATTTCCGTCGATGTATTCGATGACGTTGTGGGGGCAGACGAGTACGCAGCTTCCGCACTCGCAGCAGCTGCCCGCCGCCACGACATCGTTCATCATGTCCTTGAAAGAAGGATGAAACAGGGAGTCCGACAACGGTGTCCTCAGTCAGGCGTTCTTGATGCCCAGGGGGATGAGCTTCTGGCCGCCGCTTGCGCTGTCGCCGAGCATGGTCTCGTCCCCCGGCCTTGGCGCCCGGAAGCGCCGGTCGTTTTCTTTGATGAATTCATAGGTCGTTGTCCGCTGCACGGGCACCCGGCCCGCCGACTCGATGGCCTCCCGGAACTGACCCACCGTGAGCGCCTGTCCGTATTCGGCGCCGGATTCACGTGTGATGTTCTCTTCGATCAGGGTGCCCCCCATGTCGTTGACGCCGAGGGAGAGCGCTTTTTTCGCCGCGCCGAGCCCGATTTTCGGCCAGGCCACCTGAATGTTTTCAATGTAGCCCCGGAAGAAAAGTCGCGCGATCGCGTGGAGGCGGAAAATGTAGTCGAGGCCGGCCATTTTTTCGATGCCGAATTCCCGCCCCATCACGTTGTCGTAGGGGATAAATGGCAACGGGACGAATTCGGTGAAGCGGCCTTTGCCCTCTCCTTGCGATTCGGCCTGGATGTTCCGGAGAATCCCCAGGTGCTCGGCCAGATCGGCGGGGGTTTCGACGTGGCCGTACATGACGGTCGAGGTGGTGGGGATTCCCACCGCATGAGCCGTCTGGATGATCTCGCACCAGCGCGCCACGGGTATGCGCCTCGGGCTGATCATCTGCTTGACCCGCTCCACGAGAATCTCGGCGGCGGTTCCCGGAATCGATCCCAGACCGGCGTCTTTCAGCCGTTTGAGGATCACCTCCAGCGGGAGGCGCGTCTTGCGCTGAAGGTGGTCGATTTCGGCCGGGGAGTAGGCGTGGAGATGAATGCCCGGGATGACTTCCTGGGCCAGGCGCAGGACTTCCTCATAGCGGTCCAGCGAAATTTTGGGGTTGAGTCCGCCCTGCATGCAGATCTCGGTCACGCCGAATCCGCCCGCGCGCTCGAATTTCGCCCGCAGGGTGTCGTCATCGTGGGTGTAGGCGTCCGGATCGTTGGGCCGCCGGTAGAAGCCGCAGTATTTGCAATCCGTATAGCAGACGTTCGTGAAGTTGACGTTGGCGTTGACGATGTAGCTGACCTCCTCGCCCACGGAGGCCTGGCGTTCCAGGTCGGCCAGGGCGTGGAGCCGCTCGCCGGTTTCGGGAGCGGTGTCCCGGATCAGGCCCTCGGCGTGGGAGACGGAAAGTTCTTCTCCCGATTCGAAAGCGTCCAGAATTTTCATAGAGGATAAAGTGCTCATGACGCCTCCACCACAACCGAATTTTCCTCGGCCGCTTCTTTCTCGGCGCGGCGGGCGAGGTGGCGTTTCAGGGCGGGAAGTGATGCCTCGGGGCACCATCCCTCCTCGATGAACTCGTCATAAATCGGCATCCGCAGACGAAGGGCCATGTCGTGCGGCTTCAGTTTTTTGCTTAGCGAGGCCAGCTCCGGCCAGGGCCGGTTCGGATTGATGAAGTCGGGCTCGTGAGCGATCCCGCCGATGTCGTCCGCCCCCGCTTCGAGAAGAGAGGGGAGGTCATCGACGAGGTTCGGCGGGATTTGCACGTGAACGTCCGGCATCAGGCGGCGGGCTTCCGGAATGAGGGCGGCGATCTCTTCATCCTTCGGCCGACTCCACCCGGCCATTGGCGTGCCAGCCTGCGGATTGAGTGGCTGGATGATGACCTCCTGAATGTGTCCGTAGCGGGAATGAAGATTGGCGATCGCCTCCAGCGTTTCGACCCGCTCTTCGGGACGCTCGCCGATACCGATCAGAATTCCCGTCGTGAAGGCGATGCCGAGCCGGCCGGCCGCTTCCAGGCTGGCGAGACGGCGCTCCGGCGATTTGGTGGGGGCGGCTCGGTGGGCGATGCGGGTCGCCTCCGGGCTCACCGTCTCGGTCATCATGCCCATGCTCACGTTCCAGGGTTTCAAAAGCTCCAGCTCCCACTCTTCCAAAGTGCCGATGTTGCTGTGGGGGAGGAGGCCCATGTCGAGATATCTCCGGCAAATTTCGGCCGTGTAGGCCGCATAGGAGTCAAATCCCCAGGCGGCGAGCTGACGGCGGAGGCCCGCGTGGTGGTCGATTCCCTCGCCGGTCATGATCAGGGCTTCGACGGCGCCTTCTTCAATCGCGGCGCGCCCGATGCGCTCGCACTCTTCGATGTCGAGCAGTATCGGAGCGTCGCTGCGGAAGCTGCAGTATGCGCAATGGTTCAGGCACCAGGTTGTTGTCGCCAGCGTGAAGTTGGCGGAATAGGTGATCGTTCGCAGGACGTGACCCCCTCTGTCATTTTTCCGTCGGGCCTCAACGATGAAACGCATCCTAACCGCTTATCGGCGGGGACGGAAGTGGAAGCCAAGTGGTTTAAACGACCCCTTTTTCCCGAAGGGAAGCCACCTCTTCCGTTCCAATATCCAAAAGGTTGCACAGAATTTCGTCGGTATGCTCCCCGAGGAGGGGCGGGGGCAGGGTGACGGCGCCCATCATCCGGAGGGTGCCGGTCTTGGCGTGTTCCACCTCGACCACCATCTCGCGGTGAAGGATTTGGGGATCTTCCGCTATCTCGGAGATGTCCTTGATGGGGCCGCATGGCACGCCGCCGTCCGATATGATCTCCGCCCATTCGGAGCGGGTCTTGGCGCTCATCGTCCGGTGAATTTCTTTTTCCAACTCGTCTCGCCCTTTCACCCGGGCCGCGTTTTCCGCCCATCTCGGGTCGTCCGCCAGGTCGGCCCGGCCGATGGCGCGGGCGAACCGATCCCACAGGCTGTCATTCGCCGCCGCGACGATGAGGCTGCCGTCGGAGCAGGTGAAATCCCTGTAAGGACAGATGCTGGGATGACGGTTGCCCATCCGCCCGGGCGGCGTTCCCGTCCCGAAAAAATTACCCGCGGCGTGGCTCATCAGGGCGGCCTGGCCATCCTGAATGGCCTGATCGATCAGTTGCCCCCGTCCGGTTTTCTCGCGGGCGATGACGGCGAGGAGAATTCCCTGGATGGCGAAGAGGGCGGTTGTGAGGTCGGCGATGGCGATCCCGGTCTTGACGCCCGTGCTGCCTGCATCGCCGGTGATGCTCATCAGCCCGCCTTCGGCCTGAAGGAGGATGTCGTAGGCGGGCCGCTGCCAATTGGGGCCCGACTGACCGTACCCGGAGATCGAGGCGTATATCAGCC
>CAMYJL010000117.1:0-5293 GCA_947258645.1 uncultured Nitrospinota bacterium | reverse complement strand
CCTCGTACCCGAAGCCGAGGCGCTCGATGGCGCCCGGGCGGAAGTTCTGGATGAGAATGTCGGATTTTTTCACCAACTCGCGGACAATTTTTTTGCCTTCCTCGGCCTTGAGGTCGATCGTCAGGCTTTTCTTGCTTCGGTTGACGGACTGGAAGTAGCTGCTCTCCCCGCCTTCGTAAAAAGGCGGCCAGCTTCTCGTATCGTCCCCGCCCTTGGGGTTTTCCACTTTGATGATCTCGGCGCCCATATCGCCGAGCATCATGGTGCAGAACGGTCCCGCGAGGATGCGCGAGAGGTCGAGCACCCTCAATCCTTCAAGCGGCATGGTCATGAATGAAACCCTCGGCTTTCGAAAACAAAAGTGTTTCTCGTCGTGGATGATTTTAATTCTACGAAGCGCCGAGCGCCTCGAGAATTTTTCCCCTCACCAGGTCTTTCGGCATTTCAGCGCCCGTCCAGAGTTTCCAGGCGGCGGCGCCCTGATGGACAAACCAGCCTACTCCCGGAACGGTTTTTGCCCCTCTTCTTCGCGCCGCTTTCATGAACGGCGTGTCCACGGGGTTATAGACCGCATCGGTGCAGATGCACCCCGACGGAATGGCGTCTTCGGGAATCGGCATGGCTTTTTCCCGCTCAAAGTCTCCCGTCATCCCCTGGCTCGTCGTGTTGACGATGATTTCCCGGTCCGCTGCTGCCGACGGCAGATTGTCGAGACCTCCCCCGGAGGTGTTCGCGGCGGGCAGTTTTTCTTTGATGAACCGGGCAAGGTCTTCCGCTTTTTCCGGGGTCCGGTTCCTGATATCGATGTGGGCGGCACCGCTCTGGGCCAGCTTCATCACGATGGCACGCGCCGCGCCCCCCGCGCCGAGGACGAGGCACCGTTTTCCCTCCGGCGTTTCGCCCGTCTCTTCTTCCAAAGAGCGAAGCCAGCCAACCCCGTCCGTGTTATGTCCCTTGGTCTTGTCCCCCTCCTCGAAGGTGACGACGTTGACCGCCTCCATCAACCGGGCGTCCTCGCCAAGATCATCGACCATGCCGTGCACCGCTACTTTATGCGGAATCGTGACGCAAAGACCGGCGAAGCCCATCGCTTTCGCCCCCGCGAACGCCTCGCCGATGCGCGCCGGCGTAACCTCATAGGCCAGAAAACGATAGGCCAGCCCCAGCTCCCGGGCGGCGGCATTGTGCATGACCGGGGACATGGTGTGGCCCAGCGGATAGCCGAAAATGGCGAGCGTCTTTTCCAGCGCCAAGAGCGCCTCCTCCGTAAATGATGGGATTTTCCCCCGGGAACGCGGCTTTTGCCTCCGGAGGAGATGCGCTAGATTACGGTGGAGATTCCACTTCTGCAACAGATGTCCCGTTTTTAAGCGGCGAAATTCATGGTTTTTCTATAAGTATCCAGAGGAGAGCGTTTTATGGTTACCGTCCAGGCCGCCACCATGCTGCAGCCGGGGGAGATCGCCCTGCGCGAATATCCCAAGCCCGAAGTGGCCGAGGACGCCCTTCTCCTCAAAATCGCCGCCGTCGGGGTCTGCGGGTCCGATAAGCACATGTACGCCGGGAAGATGAACCTCCCATGGCCCGTCATTCCGGGGCATGAATTCAGCGGCGTCGTCGAGTCCATCGGGCCGAAGGCCAACGGGTCGATGAAGATCGTGGGCGGGCCGCTTCAGGAAGGCGACCGGGTCACGGTGGTGCCCGGAAGCCAGGCTTGCGGCAAGTGCTGGTACTGCATTCACGTCCCCCACCGCCCGCAGCTATGCCCGAACCGAAGCGTGTTCGGTTTTCGCACCTCGGCCGAAGCCCCCCATCTTTTTGGCGCCTTTTCCGAATACCTGTACGTTCCGGGCGATGCATTCGTGCTGAAGCTCCCGGGTGGCCTGTCGATGGAGCGCGCGGCCCTGACGGAACCGCTCGCCGTCGCCCAGAGGGCCGTCGCCCGCGCGCTCGCGCCGGGGGTCCCCTACGCCGGTGAAGGCTTCGGCTCGGGCGCGAGATGCGGCGTGATGGGCGTTGGTCCAATCGGTCTCTTTGTTGTGGCCTCGCTCCGGAACATGGGCGCGGGAGAGATCATCGCCGTCGATATGTCGGAAGAGCGGCTCGCGTTTGCGAAAAAATTCGGCGCCACCCAAACGGTGAATCTCTCGAAACTTTCCCGCGAAGAGCGGAAAGAACAGATCCTCTCCTGGACCGACGGCGTGGGCCCCGATGTCGTCATCGAGGCGGCGGGTGTTCCGGCGGCGTTTGAGGAAGGGCTCGATCTGGTCCGCCGGGGTGGCAAGCTCGTCGAGGTCGGCCACTACGGCGACCCCGGCGGGGTGGAGATTCGCCCGCACGTGGTCTGCAACAAAGATGTCGATATTTTCGGCTCCTGGGCCTACCCGCAGATTCAGTTCGAGCCGGCGCTCGACATGCTGCTCAGGACCCCGCTTCCCATCGACGACATCATCACCCACCGGATGCCCCTCTCCCAGGTGCAGGCGGGCATCGAGGTCACCGGCACGGGCGATTGCCTGAAGGTCATTTTGGAGCCTTGATCAGGGTCAAACCCGCAATTTCGTGGCATTCGGGGGCATTTCCGGCACAAAACGTGCAGTTTCCTGCCTAGACGCCATAGGAAGCCTTAAGAAGCATAGCCGAAATGCAGGCCCTCCCCATCTCCAAAAAAAGGGAGGAATGTCATGCCTCGATTTAATCCCAAGAAGATTCTTGCGCCTGTCGATTTCTCCAAGTTCAGTCTGGAAGCCCTTCGGGCCGCTGTCGATATTTCCCGAATTAGAGACGCTGAGCTCACGGTTTTGCATGTGTCCGAGGATCCATCGCTCCCCGATACCTACGGACAGGCGTCGGTCGTCTATGCGAATTGGCAGTCGGTTCGAAAGGAGCTTCAAGAGGAGTCTCAAAAGGAGCTGGAGGCGATGGTCTCTGAGGCAGACGCTGATCAGAACGTGAAAAAATTGTCTGTTTGGGGCGATCCGGCGAATGAAATCCTTAGGCTCGCCGATTCCGATAACTATGATTTAATCGTCATGTCCACCCACGGGCGAACCGGGTTGAGCCGCCTTTTGATGGGTAGCGTGGCGGAGCAGGTGATCAGACATGCCCAGTGCCCCGTGTTTGTCATCCGGGGGAAGGACAAATAGAAGAGATTTTTGGGCGAGCAGAGACCGAGAATATCCCCACAGACTGGGACATTCTGTCCCGGCCCTTGAGTCAAATGAAGACAAAATGGAACCACCTAAGCGCCCTCCGCTGCTTTCCGGTCGGGGGAAGTAGAAATACTCCATTAAAAACAATTATTTAACATAGCGAGATCGGGCCGTGTGGTTGACCGGTTCGTGGCTCAGACCTTGCATTTTGCTTGAGTGAGCGTAGTTGAAAATATGTCGGATAACCCGATTCAGGGAGAAGAAAAAATTTGGCGGGCGGTGCGTTGAACGGGCTGCTGGAGACGGTGCCTACGGGAGGGCCGACCCAACTTGATGCATCGCCCGCCATATAAATCAAACGGATAAACCATGCCCGTGTGATAGGCGGGCTCCACGATGAAAACTCCCCGCATTGTTCTGGCAGTTGCTCTGGAGCGATTTGTCGATCTCACCCCTGTTGCCCTCCGGTTGCGCGAAGTCGCCATTGAGCAGGCGAGAAAACGTTCGGCCTTCGTAGATGTCGTCACCGTCGAGTGTTTCTTCTACAAGGTGAACGGCTTGGAGACGACAGAAGAGAAACTCACGCGGTTCATGGAGCCTTTCCGGGAGTCCGGGATTCAGGCGCAGGGTCATGTCCTCTACGGAAAACCCAGCGACCGGATCAAGGAATTTTCCGAAAAGGTAAACGCCGATTCCCTCATCATCGCGTCCCACAGCACTCCCTGTCCGGCGAATACATTCCTCGGCAGCACCGCCGCCGCCCTGATGAAGCATTCGCCGCATCTGCTCTGGATCGTCCGGCCAACAAAACGCGAGACCGAAAAATCGCGCCGGATGATCCTCGACGCCCACCCCTTCATCCCCTACGGATAGTTCGCCCCGCCAATCCTCTAGGTTGTGCCGTTCACGGTCCATTCGTCATTTGTGGGCGAAGCCCCTTTCTCCCGGCGGCGGCTAGCCAGTACAATCCTCCTCTCTGCCGTTTCGAAGTGGCGCGAAATCCGTCATCATCAACCCCGAAGACGACAAGGTTTGCCTGCGGGTTGATGGTGAAATCAGGATGGCAAAATAGGGGAGCGCATGGAGAAGATCATCTCGGCCGTCGACACATCCTCCCCGGAATTCCGGGAAAGGACGGGTGCCTACCGCACGCTGGTGGATGATTTGCGCACCAACCTGGCCGAGGTGGCGAAGGGTGGAAGCCCCGAGGCGGTGGCCCAGCACCGCGAGCGCGGAAAGATGACCGCCCGCGAGCGGATTCAAGGGCTGATCGATCCCGGAAGCCCATTCCTCGAGTTCTCCTCTCTCGCGGCGCATGAGGTGTACGACACCCCGGTGCCCTCGGCGGGTATCGTGACCGGCATGGGGCGCGTCGCGGGGCGCGAGGTGGTCGTCGTCGCGAACGACGCCACCGTGAAAGGTGGGACTTATTTTCCCCTCACCGTGAAAAAGCACCTTCGCGCGCAGGAGATCGCCGGACGCTTTCATCTTCCCTGCATCTACCTCGTGGATTCAGGTGGCGCGTTTTTGCCGCTCCAGGATGAAGTATTCCCCGACCGCGATCATTTCGGGCGCATCTTCTACAACCAGGCGCGTCTCTCGGCCGACGGAATTCCCCAGATCGCCCTCGTCATGGGAAGCTGCACGGCGGGGGGCGCCTATGTTCCCGCCATGTGCGAGGAGGCCGTCATCGTCCGGGGGCAAGGAACGATATTCCTGGCCGGTCCCCCGCTGGTGAAGGCCGCGACGGGAGAAGAGGTGGACGCCGAAACCCTGGGCGGTGCGGACGTTCACTGCCGCGTCTCGGGCGTGACCGATCACATGGCGGAGGACGACGCCGACGCCCTGCGCATCGCGCGTGAGATCGTCGCCGCGATCCCTTACGAGAAGAAGTTTCCTTTCCCGATCGAGCCTCCTGAGCTGCCCGCCCATGATCCGGAGGAGTTGTACGGAATACTCCCGGCGGATTTGCGACAGCCTTTCGACATGCGCGAGGTCATCGCGCGGATCGTGGACGGCAGCCGCCTCCGCGAATTCAAGAAGGAATACGGCACGACGCTCATCTGCGGCTTCGCCCGCATCGAGGGCATCCCGGTCGGTATCCTCGCCAACAATGGCGTCCTCTTCAGCGAGTCCTCCCT
>CAMYJL010000116.1 GCA_947258645.1 uncultured Nitrospinota bacterium | reverse complement strand
CAAAGGGCAACCACGGGGGGTTGCCCCTACGGGTGCATTTATAAAAAATGATACCTTTACACTGAATATTTCTAGTGGAGACCCGACATCATACTCCCCAACAGATCCATCGTGGTCAGGGACAAATACTTCAGATGCACTGGTTACCTTGGATGGTATCTATGATGGATCAAACGGGACACAAACACTTACATTTGAAGTGAAAAGAGCCGGAGTACATGGAACTGATGATCTAAGAATTGATGTCAAGGATGGCAGTCTTAATCCTCTTGAGAGTATTGATTTAAACAGAAGTGATCCAATTGATCAGCAATATGGAAAGAATGGCCATAGCGGCGCACCAGTCCGGGGAGAATCCCGCGATCAAAAAGGCCAGCAGGATGAAAAGCGGGAGAAGATGGAACCACCCGGCGGCGAACACATCCCGGGGGCGCGTCAGTTCATCCTCCGACATCCCCTGGATGCCGTGTTTTTTCGCCTCCATGTGCACGATGATGCCGATGGAGAGGAGGTAAAGAAACGCCGGAACCGCCGCGATGGCCATGATCTTCACGTAAGGCACGCCCGTGATCTCCGCCATCACGAAAGCGCCCGAACCCATGACCGGGGGGAGAAGCTGCCCACCGAGCGAGGCGCTGTTTTCCACCGCGCCCGCCACATGGGGCCGGAACCCCACTTTTTTCATCAGCGGGATGGTGAAGGTCCCCGTCGAGACGATGTTCGCGATGCTGCTTCCCGAGATGGAACCGAATATCGCCGAGGCGATGACGGCCACCTTGGCGGGCCCGCCCACCGTCCGCCCCGCAAGGGCCATCGGCATGTCGATAAAAAACTGGCCCATCCCGGAGGTGTTCATGAACGCCCCGAGATAGATGAAGATCAACACGTAGGTCGCCATGACGGATGTCATGACGCCAAAAATTCCTTCCTGGGAATAGAACGTATAATTAACGATTTGGTGAATCGTCGAGCCACGGTGGGACAGCTGGCCGGGGAAATACGGACCGAAATGGGCAAACAAAAGAGCGAAGACGGTAATGGCCGGTATCCACAGGCCCAGCCCCCGTCTCGCCGCCTCAATCGCGAGTGCGATGGCGATCGCGGCCATCCAGAAATCCGTCTGGTTCCAGGCGCCGGTGCGGTCCTGAAGCTCCAGGTAATTCTGAACGAAATATCCCAGACAGAGACAGGTCAGCCCCATGAGCGTCAGGTTGACAGCTCCCGGACGCCGGATGAGAGCCACGCCCAGCGCCAGGGAACCGATCCATGCCGCCCAGTCGGCCGCCCCCGCCCCCGCTTCCGAAACGCCCTCCGCCCGGTAAACGGCGAATGCGAGAAACGCCACGAGCAGAGCGGCCAGCCCCCAATCGGCCATTCCGGGAGCGCGCCAGGGAGTTCCCTTGCGTCCCGGAAAAACCAGAAAGCTGAGCACCCACATCACCAGCGTGAACGTTCCGAGGTGGAAATTTTCTTCGGGAATACCCGGTCCGGCCGACCAGATGGCGAAGAGCGCCAGCCCGACGGCGACCGCCTGGTAAAAGGGCTTCCATCCCCCGCTTAATTGCGAAGCACGGCCGCTTTTCATATCGCTCGGCGGCTCCATCCGGATTTCTTCGTTAGGTGACATGGCTGTCCCGATAAAAACGCCCCACGCGGAGGCGGGCCCCGCGTGGGGAGTATCTCTGCCAGGGCAAAAACACCCTCGTCTTTACGGCATCAGATCCACCGGAATTTTCTTGCCGGCCTCTTTCCAGAAACGGACCGCGCCGGGATGCAGCGGGGCGTTGATCAGCTTCAGGCCGTTTTTAATCGACAATTCCTTCGCTACCTTACCGGCGGCGGAGACGATATATTTTTTCCCCTTCTCGGAATAGATGGTCTTCATGATCGTGTAGATGAGATCCGGGGAAACCTTGCTGTTTGCGATCATCACGCTGCCGGTGCCGAAGGTCGGCGTGTCCACCTTGACGTTGGGATAGAGGCCGGCGGGAATCACGGTGGGAGCGAAATACGGATACTTTTTGTAGAAACCCGACTTCCGCGCGGGCGCGTCCATGTTGATGAAACGAATCTTCATCATCGTGGCGGTGTCGCGGATCATCGCGTTGCCGAGACCCGGGTGCCAGTTGTAGCCGGCGATCTTTCCGTTCCGCATCGCCTCGGGGCTTTTCCGCCCCAGATAGACGGGCTTGAACTTGCCCCAGAGGCCCAGATGTTTGACGAGGGCTGTGAGGTTCTTCGCCGAGCCCGAACCGGGTCCGCCCATCGAGATGGTCTGGCCCTTGAGATCCTCGATCGACTTGACCGAGCTATTCGCGGGAACCAGAAGATGCCCCACCGAGCCGAACAGATAGGTCATGGTCCGGAGATTTTTCTGCTTCTTCTTGAAGTGCGCCTGACCGCGCCATCCGAGAAAAGAATCGCTCGAGAAAGTCAGCGCCAGCTCAACGGAACCGGAATTCACCGCCCGGACGTTTTCCGAAGAGCCCGTCGAGGACTCCGAGGAAACCTCGATGCCTTTGAGCTCTTTCGTCAGATAGACGGCATATGCGCTCGTCCAGCGGTTGTAGGCGCCCCGAATCTGGCCGCCCTTTAGCGTGATGCGCTTCTGGGCCGAGACGGTGGAAGGCGCCGCGACAAACTGCGCGATCACCAACAGCGCCACCGCCGCGGCTGCAAGACCCCAACGAATCTTCTTCATGATTTTCTCCTTTTTGGAAATTCGAATATGGAGATACTTCCCTCCCCGACGGAAATCCAGCCAAGCAAACCCGCCTTCCGGAACCGGAGCGCACTCCCCTCCCAGGAGCCTCGGAGCCCGAAAAGCAGCGCAAGCGCTGCGACCAAATTGACAGATATCAAAGGAATTTCTAAAGTTATCCTACTAGACTTCCACGCATATTTGCCAGTCGGCTCATCCCTTTCGGCAAGGCGCCGAAAAGTCTTCATTTCAGGCCTATTTTTCGTAAAGGAGCCATATCTTGACCCGCATGAATGGTGGCCAGATCATTGTCGATTATCTCATTCAGGAAGAAGTCCCCTACACCTTCGGCCTCTGCGGCCACGGAAACATCAGCTTCCTGGACGCCCTCTACGAGCGCTCCGACGAAATCCAGACCATTTCGGTCCGACATGAATCCCTCTGCGGCTTCATGGCCGACGTGTACTACCGCGTCGCCGGCCGGCCGGTGGCCACGTTTACCTCGTGCGGGCCGGGCTCGGCCAACATGCCCATCTCCCTCGCGAACGCTTTTTTTGACTCGGTGCCCTTCCTCGCCATCACGGGAAATGTGCCCACGAACCAGTTCAACCGCGGCGCCTTCCAGGAAGCCTACCGCCACTACCAGGCCGACTATCCCTCGACCGTTCAGGCCTACTGTAAGCGCGTCTATCAGCCCACCCGGCCGGAAATGGTCCCGCAGTTCACGCGGCAGGCCTGGAAGACCATGACGACCGGGCGTCCCGGCCCCGTCGTCCTCGACGTCCCCTTCGACATCTTCAAGGAAGAGACCGACGTCGACATGCCCCAGGCGAAGGACTGGAACCAGAACATCACCTGCCGCTGCGGGGCGGACCCGGAGGGCCTCCGCAAGGCCGTGGACATGCTCCTCGCCGCCGAGCGGCCCGTCATCATGGTCGGTCAAGGCGTCAAATACGGGGGAGCGGCCGAGGCGATGGTGCGCCTCGCCGAGCGGCTCGACATTCCGGTCGTGTGCTCATCGAGCGGCATGGGCGCCATCGACACGGGCCACCCCCTCGCCCTCGGCCTCATCGCCCGGAACGGCACCTACCCGGCCAACCACGCCGCGCGGCAGGCCGACGTCCTCCTCGCCCTCGGCGTCCGCTTCGACGACCGCACCTCGAGCAGCTGGCTGCCCGGCTACTCGTTCAACATCCCGCCGACCAAGCTCATCCACGTCGATATCGACCCCGAGGAGATCGCCCGCAACTATCCCGTCGCCCTCGGGCTCATGGCGGACGTGGGCACCTTCCTCGGCCAGGTGAAGGACGCCCTCGACGCAAAAGACAAGGTGGCGATTCCCGCCGCCCGCGAAAAGTGGCTCCGCGACATCGACGGCTGGCGGAACGAGTGGGAAGAGTTCACCGCCCCCGGCTACCGGGAGGATACCGATCCCATGCATCCCCAGCGGGCCGCGCACGAGATCGACAAGGCCGTGCCGGACGACACCATCATCGTCAGCGACGTCGGGATTCATCACAACTGGCTGATCCAGTACTGCCGCCCGAAAAATCCCCATTCCCTCATCGGCTCGATGGGCTTCGGCGCGATGGGCTTTGGGGTGGCGGGCGTCCTCGGGGCGAAGCTGGCCGCCCCGGACAAGCCCTGCATCTCGGTCTGTGGAGACGGCGCGTTCATGATGCACGCGAGCGCCATCGCCACGGCGGTCGAGTACAACATCCCCGCCATCTGGGTGGTCTGGAACAACTACGCCTTCGCCTCCATCCGCGGCCTCCAGCGGGGTTATCTGGACGGGCGCGAACTCGTCACCGACTTCAAGGATCCCGGCACATCCGAGCCCTACAACCCCGACTTCGCCGCGATGGCCGAGTCGGCCGGGATCAAGGGCGTCCAAGTGAGCAAAGCGGCCGATCTCGGCGAGGCGGTCGAGGAGGCGGTCAAGGCGAACGTCCCCTACGTCATCGACGCCAACATTCAGGGGGAAGGCAACCCCGTCGGCGCGGGCGTCTGGGAGCTTCCCGGCCTCGGCCACGGCCAGCCCGCGATTGGAACGCGGACGGTTTTGTAAGAAGGACCTCGGAAAAATTGCTACCCCTGATGCCAGATGCGCTCGTAGAGGACTTTCGAGTGGGTGTCGTGGGTGAGCGAGGCGGCGGCTTCCTCCGCCCGGGAGGTGGACCAGGCTTCCTCCAGCGCCCCGGCGCGGCTGGCCTCGACCGATTCGAACTCATATAAGAGAAGGTTTGCCGGCGCTCCCTCCACGGTGAGATAGCGCCGGAACGAGAGCAGCCCCGGCATCCGGGCGGCGGCGTCCATATGTTCCCGGCGCAGCCATGCGTTGAAGCCGACCTTCCCCTCCTCCGCGATATCGAAGCGCAGCAGATAGACCACGGGGCCAAGCGCGACGCCGGGACCGCGAGTTGAGGCGGCGGGGCCGTCCACGCGCGTGATCTCGGCGTGATGGTTCCGCGTCTGGCCGAGGCGCAGGGCCATCATCTCGGCCACGTTCTGGGGCAGCTTCTTAACCGCCTCGGCGCGCCCGGCGCTGTGAAAGTTCGTGTAGGCGGGCATGAGCTCCAGAAGCTGGAACCGCTTCGGCGCCACCACGGCGACGCAGTGGGAGATCGCGGAGAAAGACCCCTCGGCCAGCGTGCGCGGGAGATGCTCCCCATGGAGCCAGGCGAGGTATCCATCTTCCCTGGCGGGGTCGATATCGTAGTTGGGCGTGAACAGCCCCAGATCGCTGCCTCGAACAACTTCCATGAAAATTATCCTTCCGATTCGCCGGTAAGCTCGGGAGTCACCATCGCCTCCCCGCGGCCCGACACCTGATAGAAAACATGCGCGCAACCTGCCAGCACCCCCACCGCGTTCAGCCAAGGCGACTCCAGGAAGAGCAGGAAGGCCGCGCCGATCAAAACAATTCG
Organism: uncultured Nitrospinota bacterium; assembly: GCA_947258645.1. Classification (GTDB taxonomy): domain Bacteria; phylum UBA8248; class UBA8248; order UBA8248; family UBA8248; genus CAMYJL01. The sequence continues at coordinate 3,426 of CAMYJL010000116.1, read as the reverse complement.
CGATACGGCGCCGAGGTGGGCGAACCCGTAGCCCATCGCCGCCATCGATACGAGGAAAATCCCCGCGCAGCTGACCAAAATCCGGTAGGCGATCTCCCAGGAGGTTCCCTCCAAAAGTAGAAGCTCGGGATGATACACCAAAAGGTAGGGGACGATGAACGCTGTGATCGCCAGACGGCAGGCGGTGAGGCCCGTCCGCATCGCGTTGGCGCCCGATATCCCGGAGGCGGCATAGGCGGCGAGCGCGACCGGGGGCGTGAGAGAGCTGATGACCCCGAAGTAGAAGATGAACATATGGGCCGCCACAAGCGGCGCGCCCAGCTTCGTCACCGACGGCGCCACGACGATCACCAGGAGAAGATAGGCCGCGATGGTCGGAAGCCCCATCCCCATCACGAGCGAGGCGACCATCACGAGGAAAAACGCCATGAAGAGCGAGGTGGACGCCACCTCGGTCACGAGGATGGAGATGCGCACACCGAGCGCCGCCAGGACAAGCAGCCCCACGATGAGACCGATGCTGGAGGTAGCCGCGACGAGTCCCAGCGAATTTTTCGCGCCGTTCTCCATCCCGGTCAAAACGGAGCGGCCCAGCTCCCGCGCGCTTTCGTCCGCAGATACGTTTTCATCTTCGGAGAAAACCGGCGCCGCGATCAGGAAAAGCCCCACCGCGCCGAACGCGATGGGAAGAAGAATACCAATATAGGGAATCTGGCCCATCCAGAGCAACTCGGAGGGAAATTGCCAGCGGGCGATGGAAAGACCGATCAGCAGAGCGATAGGAAGCCCCCGCAAGGAAGGCACCACCGCGAACAAAACCCCCACCCCGAAAAGCAGGAGCCGGATCCAGGGAACCGGCCCCAGGAGCGGAACGTACGCTTTCGCGAGAGCCGATTCGGGCGCCGAGACCGGCCCATATGCCAGAAAAAGGGCCATCAGAAAAAACCCGCCCGCCACCAACACGCCCGGCGTCGCCCAACGGGAGCGAATCCACTTCAAGGACCGAACGAGGTCCACCATCACGATGAGGGAAACCACGGCTTTAAAGCCCGCGCGGCCGGGCGTCTCGCCGCTCATGATGCTGGCGAGAAGGACGGCAACCGGGATGAGCAAATATCCCCCTTTCATGATCTCTTCCCGCACTTTGGGGATCTCGGAATCGTCCAGCCGCTTCAGGTTGATCCGGGAGGATTCGAAAAATACCGAGGTGGAAAGGCTGAAATAATAGAGGAAAGCCGGGATCAACGCGTACAGCATGAGATAGATATAGGGCACGCCGATGATCTCGGACATGATGAAAATGCTCGCGCCCATGATGGGCGGAACGATCTGCCCGCCGCAGGAGGCGACAGCCTCGACCGCCCCGGCAAAAAGACGCGAGAACCCGGTGCGGATCATCAGGGGAATGGTGAAGGTTCCTGTGCTCACGACGTTGGCCATCGTGCTCCCGGACACCATCCCGAACATGGAGCTGGCCACCACGGCCGCCTGGGCCGGCCCGCCCCGGAAGCGGCCCGTCAGCCCGAACGCGAGGTTGATGAGGATCTGGCCCGTCCCCGTCGCTTCGAGCAGGGCCGCGAAAAGAATGAAGATGAAAATGAATTCGCTCATGATGGCCGCGATGGTGCCCAGCGTGCCCTCGGAGGTCAGCCAGAGGTAGGCGGCCATCCGGTCGTGACTCTCCCCCTGGAAGGGATAAATGGAAGGGTCGAGGAGCACGCGCACCTCGGGAATCAGGAGCGAAGCCAGGATCAGTGCGCTGGCCCCAACGGCGGTCCTCCGACCGGCGAACCGGCGAATGAGTTCCAGCCCGCCCCCAACACCCAGCAGGACCAGTACGACATCTCCCTGGTAGGAATAAACAACGACCGACAGCGCGACGAGAAAAAGCGGGACGCCGGCCGAGCGGCGCACCATCTCGAGGAGCATGATCGGCCCGACCACGGCCATCGTGAGGTCGAACGCCGTCTCCGCCCCGCTCCGGTCGGAGAGCGCATCCTCGTCGATCACGAGAAAGGCGCAGGCGACCAGTGAGGCCACGATGACGGAACCGTCCCAGCCCATCGCGGCCAAGCGCTTTCCCGTGGAAAGGTCGTCCCGCGTGGGCCAGTCCGCCGTCGGCAGGATGAGGAAAACCAAAACGCTGGCGAAAGCCAGCATCGTCGCGCGCTGGGCGAACGGGGAAAGGATGCCGAAGCCAACTGTGTATAGCTCGAATGCGGAGAAGGCGAGCGCGAGCGCGAGGATGAGCCGGGCGCTCCACTTCCGGTAGGTTTCCAACGCTCACCTCTCAGCCATGAGAAACAGCCCCTTTTCCCCGCCCGGATGAGCGGGGGAAAGGGGCCGGATAAACGCGCTGCGCTCGAATCGGCAGCAAGAGATATTACGAGATCAGCAGCCCTTCGCGCCCACTTCCTTGTAGAAGCGCTTCGCCCCTTCATGTAGCGGGAAAGCAAGACCCTGACAGGCGGCAGCGAGAGTGACCGTCTTCGCGGAGGCGGCGGTGCCATGAAATTCCTTGAGATTGTCAAAGAGGGTCTTCGTCACCTTGTAGACCAGATCGGCACTCACTCCAGAGTGCGTTGCGAAGCCGAACATGGTGAATATCGTATTGACCGGACCGGTATTGGCCTGATTCTTCCCGTAAACACTCGGCTTGATTGTGGCCACTGTAAGGCCGGGGCCATATGTCTTCACCAGCTTTTCCACGACGTCCGCGTCCATGTTGACCAGACGGACCTTCTTCAGCGCCACGAGTTCCTTGACCACGCCCATCGGGGCGAGGCCCATCGTCAGGTGAGCGTCCACCGCGCCGTCGCGAAGCGCGCCGAAGCCGCCGCGGAAGCCAGGCGTCATTTCCTTGTAGTCGCCCTTTTTCAGGCCGTGCGCCGGAATCATGAAGCGGGCGAACGTCTGGGTCGTGCTGGCCGCCGATCCGACCGAGATTTTCTTGCCCTTGAAGTCTTTCACGTTCTTGATGCCGGAATCGGCGAGGGTGAGCCACTGGAACTGCCCGAAGGGATAGGCCAGGATTGCGCGGAGGTTTTTCTTGGGGCCTTCTTTCTTGAAGCGCCGCTCGCCCTTGTAGGCCCATACCCCGACGGGTCCACCCAGCGCCCAGGAGAACTCCGCACTGCCCTTCGCGAGAAGCCGCGCCTGGGCCACCATGCCCTTGGCTGACTGCGGCGTGGCGTTGATGCCCGCCTTGGATTTGAGAATCTTGCTGAGCCCCACGGCGAACTGATAGGGCTGGCCCTTGAGACCGCCACCCAGAATGGTGACCGACTGGGCACTCGCGCTGAAGGCAAACGCAATCGTTACAAAAGCCACTGTCAATGAGGTGATCAAAGTACGCTTCAAAGTATATTCCTCCCATGAGATGGATCAGTAAATTCGAGAAGGGTACGCAACGACCCCTCAAACCCT
>CAMYJL010000115.1 GCA_947258645.1 uncultured Nitrospinota bacterium | reverse complement strand
GGGCGGCCACATGGGGCCGCCCCTAGGAGGAACCTTTGCGGGAATTCGGTTTGGTGGGCGTGATCGGCAGGCCGCATGTGCCTCTGTCCCCGGAATTCTTCGCTTCGCTCAGAACGACAAAGGTGTTCCCTCTCCCTCTGAGAGAGGGCCGGGGTGAGGGAAAGGGCGGTTTTGGTTTCATTCTCCCCCCTGTGCTAAAAAGCCCCCGTCGTCAATCATCTGGAGGAATCGTCTGTGCCCCCCTTCAAAGGTGTGGTGTTCGACCTGTTCGATACGCTGGTGGATTTCAACGCGACGCTGTTCCCGGTGGTGGAGATCAACGGGAAGCCTGAGCGGACGACCTCGCGGATGGCGTATGACGCGCTCTATGAGGCGGGTTTCGCGATGCCGGGATATCCGGCGTTTCACCACCACTGGCTGGATGTCTCAAAGGAGGTCTGGGGGGAGCGGGACCGCGACCCGGAGTACCGGGAAGTTTCCTCCTCGGACCGGTTCCGCCGGTTCATTGGGCGGCTGACGTCGATCCCGGAGGGGGAGCGGACGCGGGCGGCCGTCGTGGCGATGACGGCGCATATGGAGGGGCTGGCGGGCTCGACGGTATTCGATCCGGCGCGGCTGGATATTCTCCGGCAGATACGCGGGGCGGGGATGCCGGTCGGGCTGCTCAGCAATTTCGACAACGCGAACGCGGCGCACGGCATTCTGGAGCGGACGGGGATCGCGCCGCTGCTGGACGTGACGATGATCTCGGAAGAAGAGGGCTACCGGAAGCCGGCGGGGCGGCTTTTCCGGCGTGTGGCGGAGCTGATCGGAGCCGCGCCGGGGGATGTCCTCTTCGTCGGGGATACGTTCGACGCGGACGTGACGGGCCCGCAGGGGGTGGGGATGCCCTGCGCCTGGATCAACCGCAAGGGGGCGGAGGTGCCGGACGGGGCCGCGCCGCCGGACTACGAAATCGACCGGGTGGAGGAGGTTCTAGGGATTCTGGGGCTGGACGGGGGGTAAGGTTTTCAGGTCGCCCCGCCCGTGAGGTTCCCTAGGGGCTTGTTTCAAACCGCCCTCACCCATCCCGATGGGTGAGGGAGCACAATATCTCCGCCCCTTGCCCTAACCCGGGGGCTTTTCTAAGATGCGCGCTCTTATCTTTCATCACGCTATCCGAAAAGGAACGGGAAATGTCTGAACCGGTACGGGCGGAGATCGTCGCCATCGGGACCGAGATGCTTCTGGGCGATCTCATCGATACGAACAGTGCGTTCATCGCCCAGCAGCTCAAGGCCGTCGGCGTGAACATGTATTTCAAGACCATCGTGGGCGATAACCTGGACCGGATTGCGGGCGCGATCAGCCAGTCGCACAACCGGAGCCAGGTGGTGATCACCTCGGGCGGGCTGGGCCCGACGGTGGACGACCTGACCCGCGAGGCGGTGGCGAAGGTGATGGAGGTGGAACTCGAATTCCGTCAGGATCTTTACGACTACATCGAGAAATATTTCGCGCGGCGCGGCTTCAAGATGACGGAGAACAACCGGAAGCAGGCGTTTGCGCCGAAGGGGGCGACGATCATCGAAAACCCGCGGGGGACGGCGCCCTGTTTTTACTGTGAGGACGAGAAGGGGCTGATCATCGTCGCGCCGGGGGTGCCCCACGAGATGCGCTACATCATCGGGGAGCGGGCGATTCCGATCATTCAGGAAAAGTTCGAGCTTGGCGAGGTGATTCGCACACGGGTGCTCAAAACATGCGGGCTGGGCGAGAGCCGGGTGGATCAGATGATCGGTGACCTCTTCCGGGAGTCGGTGAACCCGTCCATCGGCGTGCTGGCGCATCCGGGGCAGGTGGACGTGCGGATCACGGCGCGGGCGGAAAGTGTTGAAAAAGCGGAAGAAATTATTGATGTGCTCGATGAGAAGGTCCGCGATCTGCTGGGGTCCGCCATCTATGCCGTCGGCGAGGTCACTTTGGACCGGGTCGTCGCGCAACTGCTGGGCGAGAAGAAGAAGACGCTCGCGGTGTTGGAGACGAACACGGGCGGGGCTGTTCTGCAGCGCCTCACGGCCTGGCCCGAGCGGGTGGACTTCCTGAAGCGGGGCATCGTGGCGATGACCCCAGAGGAACTGGCGGGGATGTTCGATCTGCCTCTGGACAAGGATCCGGGCGGGGAGGATTTCGCCGAGGCGCTGGCGGTGCGCGTCTGCGAGGCGACAGGTGCCGACATGGGGCTTGTCGTGATGGGCCCCAACCCCCCGCCCAACATCGAACCCGAGCAATCCCGCACTGCGCCCGCGCAGGGGACGACCTACTTCACCCTCGCAGCGGGCGGAGAGATTCGGAAGCACGAGGGCATCTTCGGCGGGAACGAGCAGTTCATCCAGTCGCGGGTTCCCATGTTCGCCCTCGATCTCGTGCGGCGGGCGCTGGTTCCCTGAAAAACCCCGTTTCAACCCCACCCGTCCCGAATGTCGGGTCCAGTCGGCGCATTTCCGCTCTTATGCGCACATTCCAACCCCATCTGTTCCGAATTTCGGGGACGGGAGGGGGGCATATCCGTCCTCTGGCGTCGTTTAGCGTCCACATCCGCGCTGGAATTCGGGTCCGGGCAATGCATACTCCCTCGTTTCGTGCCGTTTTCTGTCCGTATTGGCGTCCTATGCGCCCTTTTCGACCCATTTGCCCGCCATGTGCGCGCATTTGCGCCCCCCTTCACCCGCGTCCAATTCCGGATTCATCCCCCGCCGGGTACACTTTTTCTTGCCATCTGATTTAACTCCGAATAGAATAGCTATTTAGTTCATGTATGTTGATGTAGATTCTAAAAGTTGGTTTCCTGTCTTGCGCTCCGCCCTTGGCAATGCAAGGAAAATCAATGGGTTTAGACGTTCCTGGCGGAAAGGCACCACCCGGGGGGCGAAAACGCTCTCTTCCGGACGCTTCAACATTACTCGCCGTGATTCCCCGGCGGCTCTATGTCATCCCCCTCCTCATCCTTCCGCTCGCGCTGGCCGGATGCCAGTTCTCCCCGTGGGGGGGGGAAGCGCGCGAAACCGGAACCCCCGAATCAATCGCCGAGGGAGACAAGGGAAAATCCCTTCTCGAGAGAAAAAAGGCCCGGGCCGCCTCGAGCGCGCGCTTGCCGAAAGGCTCTCTCGCCCCCCCGGACGCCCTTCCCGAAGGCCCCGCCGCTTCGGTGCGTCTGGCCCGGTTTTCCTCTCAGGATTCCGCCTTTGGCGTTCTCAAGGCCAACGGGGTCTCACGGGGCGAGATTTCATCGATCCTGAGGGCCAGCCGTTCCAGCCATCCCCTCTCGCGGGTCGGAATGGGGAACTGGTACGAGCTGGTCCGCTCCCGCGCGGGCGTCCGCCGGTTTCTGGTGCAGGTGGACGAAGCCCGGCAGTTGCGGGTTTACCGCAGCCGACGTGGAGCGTTTCGCGCCCGGATGGAGCGGATTCCCTATACCGTCAAGCTCGTCCGGCTGCAGGTGAAGGTCCGGTCTTCTTTCTTGAGCTCTGTCGTGAAGGCGGGCGGTTCTCCGTCGATCGCCATGGAGCTCAGCGAAATTTTTGAATGGGTGATCGATTTCCACAAGGATTTGAACACCGGCGACCGGGTGGACGCGCTGATCGAGCGCCGCTTCCTCCACGGCCGCCCGGCGGGCTTCGGGCACATCTTATCGGCGCGGTTTACGGTGGGGGGGAGAAAACACGCCGCCGTCTACTTCGACCGCGGGGGGGAGATGTATTACACCCCGGGGGGCAAAACCCTGCGCCGGGCGTTTCTCCGCTCCCCCCTGAAGTACACGAGAATCAGCTCGCGCTTTACGAAGCGCCGGTTCCATCCGATCCTGAAAAGAGTGCGCCCCCACCTCGGTGTCGATTACGCGGCCCCCCAGGGAACGCCGGTGCGGGCCGTCGCCGACGGTTCGGTGGAATGGGCCAGATGGAAAGGCGCCGCCGGAAAAATGATTCGCCTCCGTCACAAAAACGGCTACACGACCGAATATCTTCATCTCTCCCGGTTTGCGGAAGGGATCCGGCGCGGGCGCCAGGTGACCCAGGGAAAAGTGATCGGATACGTCGGCTCCACGGGTCTTTCGACGGGCCCACACCTGGACTACCGGATCAAGCACTTCGGGAACCCGATCAATCCGCTCTCGGCGCGATCACCCGCCGAGTGGTCGATACCCCGCGAATTTCGAGCGGAATTTCATCGGGTTGTCCGAAGCCGGCGCGCCGAGCTCGCGCGCGCGCCGATGCTTCACCCCTCGGCGGATGTCGTGGCCTCGGCTTCGAAGCGGCCCGAGCGGAAGGAAAATTGAGGTGTACCTCCCCTACGAAGGAAAGCTCCCCAAGGTCCACGAAACGGCCTGGATCGCCGAAACGGCCGTTATCATCGGGGATGTCGAGATCGGAGAGGAGAGCAGCGTGTGGTACGGCTGTGTCCTCCGGGGCGATGAGATGGAAATACGCGTGGGAAAAAGGACCAACATTCAGGACGGTTCCATTCTCCATATCGAGGGCGGCCAATTCCCCTGCATTCTGGGAGACGATGTGTCCATCGGCCATGCCGCCATCGTCCACGGATGCGAGATCGCCGACGGGGCGCTTGTCGCGATGGGCGCCATCGTGTTGAACGGCGTGAAAGTGGGAGAGGGCGCCGTCGTCGGCGCGGGGGCGCTGGTCCCCGAGGGCAGGGATATCCCGCCGGGAACCCTGTGGATGGGCACCCCGGCCAGATTTGTCCGGGAGCTGGGCGAAGAAGAGCGGGCGCGGTTCCGCCGGACCCCTCAAGTCTATTCCGAGCTCAAAAATCGTTACCGGAAATAACCATTTTCAGAGTTTTTCTCCTGCCGCATGAAACCGGGTCACATCTCTCATGGAAAAAACGCCTGATCGTCCCATAGCGGCGGTTGTCGATCTGGGGACCAACGCGGCCCGGCTGGCGATGGCTTCGCTGGATGAATCCGGGAGGTTGGTATCCGAGGGCAGATGGCGCGAGCTCATCCGTCTGGGCGAAGGCCTCGAAGCCACCGGGAGGCTCTCCGATGCGGCGGTCGGGCGCGGCCTGGATACGCTTCGAAAATTCTCCCGGATCATCGGGGAGAGAGAAGTTGAAATTTTGGACGCGGTGGCGACGAGCGCCATTCGGGACGCTTCCAACGGAGAGGCGTTCATCGCCGAAGCGGTGCGTCTCGGGATACCGCTCCGGGTGATTCCGGCGGAAGAAGAGGCCCGGCTGGCGCTCGCCGGGGTTGTTCACTCGCTTGGCGATTTTCCCGGCAGCGCCCTCGTCTTCGATATCGGGGGCGGAAGCCTGGAGCTGATTCAGGCGGAAGAGGGGCGCATATCGAAAATGGTGAGCCTCCCGGCCGGCGTGGTTTACCTGACGGAACGGTTTCTGGGTGAAATGCCCACGGCTGGCGGGAAGATCGATCTGTGCGCGCGGGAGATCCGGGGGATGCTGGAAGAAGCCTCTGGCCGGGGGATTGTTCCGGAAGATATGCCCTTGATCGGCTGTGGAGGCGTCATTGCCCTGGCCTGGTTTATCCGGGGCGGCGTGACGGGGGAGGCGGGGATGACCGGGACGAGCCTGAGTCGCGATGAATTCGATCGGTGGGTTCCGGCGTTTGCGGCGATGGACAAGGGAGCCCGCCGCGCGATACCGGGGTTTGAGCCCGGGCGGGAGGATGTCGCCCTGGCGGGTCTCATTATCGTGCGGGAGATACTCCGGTGGGCGGGTCAAACGGCCCTGCGGGTGTCGACAGGGGGGGTCCGGGAAGGGCGGTTGTTGGAACTTTTGAGAGGGTATTCCTAAAAAATCGTTATATTTCAAATATTTACGATGCGCGCCGGGCGTGATTTTCCCCGGTTTCCGTTTGACACCCCCTGAATTCGTTTCTATATTCTCCTATCTTGTCGGCTCCTTATCGGCAAGGCTGTAACTGTGGCTTCCCGATGGAATCCGGGGAGGAAATGACTTGAAAGATGATCTTCGGATTCCCCTCGATCGCATCCCCGATGAAGGCCTCGATGTAAACATTGAGATCAAGCCGGATATGCTCAAAGTGGAGGATAATGAGAATCTTCCGCTTTCGGGAGCGAAACTGACCGGGCGGCTGGAGCGCCTGGGCGCCGCGAAAGCGGTATTTCGGGGCCGCGCCATCGGGGAATTAACGGTAGAATGCAGCTTGGGACTGGCCCTGTTTCCATTGCCGGTCGATGAGCCCATCACCGTGTATTTTCAGTCCCCTCCCTCTGCAGAGGAGGTTCCGGAGGGGGAGGTGGAATGTGAGGAAGCGGATCTGGAAGTTTATTACCTGCGGGACACAGATATTGTAGACTTGGTGAATCCCGTGCGGGATCAACTGTTGTTGGCTGTCCCGATTCAGCCCAGATGTCCCGGCGAATGCCTTGGCGAAGATCCGGAACTATGCCGGCGTTTGAGAGAAGGGGAGGGTATCGGGACGGAAGAGAATATCGATCCCAGATGGGCTTCATTGAGGGGATGGGGTCAGGCGGAGAGTTGAGAATTTTGGGCGTTCATCCGCGGATGGATGTCTGACGCATCTGAGTGAAAAGAGAAAAAGGAGAGATTGCAAGATGGCACTTCCCAAAACCCGGCATTCGCAAACCCGAGGACGGAAGCGGAGGACACACTGGAAGGTGGCTGTGCCGGCGGTCTCCGTGTGTTCCAATTGCGCGGCTCCTGTGCTGCCGCATCGTGTTTGTACGGCCTGCGGCTTCTACAAGGGGCAAAAAGTTATTTCCGCCCGGGAAATCTAAAGGCCTCATTTGGGTACCCTTGAATGAAAATCGCAGTTGACGCAATGGGCGGGGACCATGCGCCCGCGGCCATCGTAGAAGGCGCGGTTCAGGCCTATCGAGAGTTTGGGGTTGAGTCGGTTCTGGCCGGGATTCCCGAGAGGATCGATGCCGAGCTTGCGCGGCTGAATGCGCGTGACGTGCCTTTTGAAATTCTGGAAGCCACGCAGGTTATCGAGATGGGCGAGTCTCCGTCCCGGTCCCTCAAGTCAAAAACGAACTCCTCCATGCGGGTTGCCGCCGAGGCGGTCAAGCGGGGCGATGCCGCGGCCGTTTTCAGCGCGGGCGACACGGGGGGGGCGTTTGCCGCCTCGCTTCACGTCCTTCAGCGGATGAAGGGCGTCGTCCGCCCCGCCATCGCGGCCCTTCTACCGACGCTCAAAGGGTTTTCCATTATACTCGACGTGGGGGCCAATCTGATCCCCAAGGCGCAGCATCTTTTCCAGTTTGGGGTGATGGGCATGGTGTATGCCGAGACGGCCATGGGGATTTCCTCTCCGACCTTGGGCCTGCTGAATGTGGGCGGCGAGGACTCGAAGGGCACCGACGCCCTCAAGACGGCGCACCAGCTTTTTGCGAAAAGCGACCTGAATTTCCTGGGAAACGTCGAGGGAAGCACCATCTTTCAGGGCTCGGTGGACGTGATCGTCTGTGACGGGTTTTCGGGGAACGTGGCCCTGAAGGTGAGCGAAAGCCTGAGCGAGATGTTGACGACGCTCCTTCGCGAGGAGGTGACCCAGTCCTTCCGGAGTAAAATCGGGTACATGTTCCTGCAAAATGGCTTGAAATCAATGCGGAAGCGGACGGATTATACCGAATACGGGGCGGCCCCTTTGCTTGGGCTCAACGGATTGTGCATGATTGGGCATGGACGGAGTAACGCCAAGGCGGTGAAGAACGCCCTGCGGGTGAGCGCTGAAGTGGTGAAGAAGCAGATGAACAGCCAGATTCAGAACGAGATCGACCGCCAAATCGCTATCCACCGGAGCACGGAGCCCGGGTGGCGCTTGTGGAACCAGATTCGAGATGGAATATTCCATGGCGGGTCTTCCGATGAGACCCCCGAGAATGACGAAGTTGCCCAAAGCGAGGAGGCCTCCCGCTCCGGTGATGCGAGTCCCTCAAATTAGCAATCATCTTTTCGCCCTCATTGAGAATCGAATATGACGCGTTCTGTCATCATGGGGACAGGTTCCTATGTCCCGGAGAAAGTGCTGTCGAATGCCGACCTCGAAAAAATGGTCAACACGACCGATCAGTGGATAGTCGAGCGTACCGGGATTCGTGAGCGCCGGGTCGCCGCCCCTGAGTTGGCTGCGTCGGATCTTTCGATACACGCCTGCCGCGAGGCGCTCGCCGCCGCCGGGGTGGACGCAAAAGAAATCGACTTGATCATCATGACCACGCTGACGCCGGATTCAATGTGTCCCGCCGGCGCGTGCTGGCTTCAGGCCCAGATCGGGGCCGACCGGGCCGCGGCTTTCGACATGAATGCGGCGTGCTCGGGTTTCGTGTATGGGCTTCAGGCGGCCGATGCGTATATCCGCTCGGGGGTCATGAAAAACGTCCTGGTCGTTTCGGTGGATATCATGACGCGGGTGGTTGATTGGTCAGACCGCTCGTCCTGTGTCCTATGGGGGGATGGCGCGGGCGCCATCGTCATGGGAGTGGCGGAAAACGGCAGAAGGGGCGTGATTGATTCCCAGATTCGCAGCGACGGAACCTCTGCGGATATGCTCGTTATCGTGGGGGGCGGCTCCCGTCTCTCTCCGATCAAGGCGGAAGATGCGGCGTCTAATGCCCATGTGCTGAAGATGCGCGGTCAGGAGACGTTCAAGACGGCCGTCCGGTGCTTCACGGATGTATGTGTCGAGACGCTTGAGAAAAACGGCATGACCATCAAGGATGTCGATGTTTTCATCCCCCATCAGGCGAATATCCGCATCATGGAGGCCGTGGCGAAGCGGCTGGGCATATCCATGGACCGGGTCGTCGTGACAATTGAAAAATATGGTAATATGTCCTCGGCTACTATCCCCGTTGCCCTGGATGAGTGGGTGAGAGAGGGGAAGGTCCGGCGCGGCGACAATGTCCTGATGGCCGCCTTTGGCGGCGGCTTGACTTGGGGAGCCGCGTTGGTCGAATGGTAGGGAAAATGTTTGTCGCCCTGACCGTGGTACCGCCCTCCCGACGGTTTTATCTTTCTTCTCCGTATGGCCTTGGTGCGCCACGCGGGGTTTCAGTACACGGGTATGGAGGATTGCTTTGAGTA
>CAMYJL010000114.1 GCA_947258645.1 uncultured Nitrospinota bacterium | reverse complement strand
CGGCCGGTCGAACTTTCTCCAGAAAATCCGACCACAGAGAAAAGATCACCGGTATCAGGAGAAGCGTGAACACGGTCGAGGTCGCCAGCCCGCCCAGCACGGCCGAACCCAGCCCGCGGTATAGCTCACTCCCCGCACCGGACGACAAAACCAGCGGCAGCATTCCGAGAACGGTGGTCGTCATCGTCATGAATATCGGGCGCATCCGATCCCGGACGCTCTCCAGAATCGCCTCCTGTATCGGCAGTCCCCCGCGCTCGTGGTTCAGTGCCTGGTGGACGATGAGGATCGCATTGTTCACGACGATGCCGGTCAAAATGATGAAGCCCAGCATGGTCAGCGTATCCATCTTCACCGAGGGTTCGACCTTGTTCATGAAGCTGACGGCGAGGACGCCGCCCGTCGAGGCCAGCGGCACACTGAACATGATGATGAGCGGGTAACTCCACGCCTCAAACAACGCGGCCATCAACAAATAAGTAATGAGGAGCGCCAGCAGGAAGGACCACTTGAGGGCGTTCCAGGTCCGTTCGAGATCTTTCGCGCGGCCGCCGACGTTCACCGAGTAGCCAAGAGGCAGCTTTGCCCGGATTGGCTCGATCACGTCGCGATTCATGCGCTCAATGGCAACCTGCAGCGGCAGGTTATCCGCCAGGTTCACCGTCAGGGTCACGGAGCGGTCCCGGTCGATATGTTCGATCTTGGTCGGGCCCAGTGATGAGCGCACCTCGGCGATATCGCTGAGCTGAACACTCCGCCCGTCCGGGGTGTAAATCGTGATCTGAGAGAGCTCCTGAGTGCGGGTGAAATTCGACTCGGCACCGCGCAACACGATGTCCAATTCTTTCCCCAAATCGCGGAAGAGGCCGGCATTGGTTCCGTTCACCAGGGTCTCGACGATGTCGCCCAGCTCACTCACCGAAAGGCCGAGATCGGCCGCCTTTTCCCGGTCCACATGCACCTGAAGCTCCGGGTTGCCCAGGTCAAAGCTGCTGCTGACAAAGCGCACACCCGGCATCTGACGCGCCCGCGCCTCGACGTCGCCAGCGACACGCTGAATCTCCTCAAGGCTGTCGCCCGTAATGTCCACCTTCAGGTTGATGCCGCCGATGAAACCGCCTCCTCGCCGCCGGAACAGGGACACCTGGGTGACGAAAGCGCGAATTCCCGGGATACCCTGAGCCATGCCGAACATCTTCCGGACCAGTTTCCGCATCGACTCCTGATCGGAATACTCCGGCTTGGCCAGCGCGCCCATGAGAGGATTCGTCGGTCGAATCACGGCAAAGAACCGATCAATCTCCTTCACCCGCTTGAACCGGCTCTCGAGCTCGCCCATGACCTTATCCATCCGATCGATATTGAGTCCCGGAGGCGTCCGCAGAAAGACGAACATCAGGTTGCGGTTTCCCTTCGGAAGATAGTCGATGGGCGGAAAAAACTGCCAGGCCAAAAAGACGGAACCCACCGTGATCCCCGCCGCGATAGCCAGACGCAGGAAATATCCCCGCATGAGCCATGCCAGCAGGCGAACCAAAAGATCGCGCAGGAAACGGCCCGCCGCGTAAAGGCCGGTCATGGAAATGACCTTTGCAAGAAGGGAGGCCCCCTGGGAACGCCTGAGAAGGCGAGAACTCAGCATCGGTACCACCGTGACCGAAACGATCAAGGAGAGCCCGACCGCCACGCTGATCGCAATGGCGATGTCCCGGAAAAGCTGGCCAGATTCATCCTGAACAAAAATAATCGGGAGAAACACGGCGAGCGTGGTCAGCGTCGAGGCCAACACGGCGCCCCATACTTCGGTACTGCCGTCGATCGCCGCCTGCCACCGATCCTTTCCCATCTCCCGGTGGCGGTAGATGTTCTCCAGGACCACGATGGAATTATCCACCACCATCCCAACGGCGAAGGCGAGGCCGGCTAGGGAGATAATGTTGATGGAACGCCCGAACATGAAAACAAAGATGAAAGTGGCAATGACCGCGACGGGAATCGCGATCGCAACCACCAGGACGCTCGAAACGCTTCCCAGAAACAGGAGAAGAACGCCGATGGCCAACAGGCCGCCGATATAAATATTATTGATGACCAGCCCGCGGGATTGATATATGTAGTCCGTCTCGTCGTAGACCTGGCGAAGCTCGATATCTCTTCCCTTGTAGGTCTGGTTAATTTCCCCGATCGTCGCCTTGAGTTTCGACATCACTTCAATCGTGTTCGCCCCGGTTCTGCGGCGGACGCTGAAAGCGATAGTCGGGCTTCCCGAAACGCGCACGCGCCGGGTCGGATCTTCGTAATCGAATTGGACCTTGGCGATGTCACGGAGGTAGACGGGTCCGGCGGGAAGCCGGGCGACGATGGTATTGCGGAGCTGATCGAGCTCGGTGAAGTTCCCCACCGTCCGGACGACATAGCGCCGCTTTCCTTCGTCGATCTTGCCGCCCTTGGTGTTCTGGTTTTCCTGCAACATCGCCTCGCGAAGAGCCCGCACCGTAATGCCCCGCGCGCTCATCGCTGCGTAGTCAAGTGTGACGCGGACCTCCCGATCCTCGCCCCCGAACATGAACACCGCGCCGACGCCGGGCACCCGCTCCAGCTTGGGCCGGATCACATCATCCCCGATGATCCGGACTTCGTTGATCGGACGGCTGGTATCGATAACGATCCACGCGATGGAATCCTCGGCGTCGGAGTTCACTGCCCGGATGATCGGCCGGTCCGCGTCTTCCGGCAGGTCGCGCACCAGGCCCATCTTCTCGGATACGTCCAGGCGGGCGATATCCTTGTTCGTCCCCCAGTCGAACTCCAGGATGACCCGCGAGCGCCCCTCCGTGTTGTTGGAGATCATCTCGGTCATTCCCTCGACAGACGTCAGTTTCTGCTCAATGGGCTCCGTGACTTCTTCTTCCACCTCCAACGGGGCGGCGCCATCGTAGTTCGTTTCGACGGTGATAACCGGGCGATCGACGGTGGGCTTCATCTGCACCGGTATCCTGGATATGCTGATGATCCCGAACAGGACGGCGAGAATCACGCCGACCAGCGTCGATACGGGGTTGCGCACACACCACTGAGGGATATTCATCTAATTCGTCCCCGATTTTCGTTGAATTCCGCGGGAGCGGAAAATTCGCTCTTTTTCTCCGGGTTTCCGGCCAACCCACATACGCTCTCGAACCACCAACGGCTCAGAGAATCGCTGAGCGCCGGCTCCCGAATCCGCCGCGCCAGATAAGCGGCATAAAGAACCAGCCCGAGTATCGTAGCAAAACGCCGGGACTCCGGCGCCAGCATCACCCAGACAGCCAGCGCCACCGCGCCGATCGTCAACGATGGGCTCGCCCACGAGACGGCGGGAAATTTCGTCCGCTCCATGCTGAAAGGGGCGAGCAATGCCACTCCAGAGCGATTAAACAAATCGCTCACCGTATGCCCGCCCGCGGCAATCAGCCAGAGAAACGCCGCCAGGCCAAAATCCCATCTCCCGAAAAACGAAAAAAAAGCCCCGGCGGCCAGGGCCGCAATCGTCAAACCCGGGAAACCATGGGTCAAAGTTCGGTGAAACCGGCGATAGGTCGGCCTGTCGACGAACAGAAGAACACCGTCCCAATCGGGCGAAGTACCCGCCAGCGCGCAAAGTGCCAGGTCGGCCCGCGTGGCCTCACTACCCAGCGCCAGGCCACCCAGCGTCACCCCGGCCGCCGCGTGAAACATCCCGTTCATCCCTGGCGCCTTCCCTTGACGGGGCGCCCGGTCGCGGGAGCGCCCGGTCCTCTTCGTTTCTTCCCCTCTCCCTCGCCCCTTAACCGCACCTTCATGCCGTTTCGGAGGTTTTCATTTCCCTGGACCACCACCATCATTCCCGGCTGGAGCTTCCCTTCGGGGACTTCCACGAAGGATTCCACACCCCGGCCCGGCACGAAGGTGACCTCGCGCACGCCTCCTTTTTCGAAAACAAAAACCGCGGCGCCTCGGGGACGAATGAGCACGGCATCCTTGGGAATCAGGACAGCCTGCACCGATTCACCGTATTCCATGTAAACGCGGGCGAACATGCCCGCCTTGATGACGTTGTTGGCCGTATTATTCAACTCAACCTCGATGGGAAAGGTCCGGCTTTTGGTGTCCGCCTTGGGAATGACCCTCACGATGCGGCCGGTGAACGAACGGCCGGGAATGGCATCGAACCGGACGCGCGCAGAATCGCCTATCCGGACATAGGAAATCTGTCTTTCGGACACCGGGGCGCGGACGAGCACTTTCTGGATTTCGATCACCTCGCCCACCTTGCCGCCTTTCGCGACCCATTGGCCGATCTCGGTGGCTTTCTCCGTCAGAAATCCGGTGAGAGGAGCGCGTATGACCGCCTTGCTCAGTTGATCCTTGATGCTGGCAATCCGCTCATTTACGCGATTCACCTCGGCTCTCGCCTGGAGAGACTTGCTCCGGCTCACTTCGTGGCTGGCAACGGCGCGATCCAGCGTAGACCGGTCGAGAACCTGTTTTTTGAACAGATCTTGCGCCCGCTTGAATTCCAATCCATCGCGCCTGAGCTCGGCTTCCCTTTCCTTGAGGCGGGCCCGAGCCACAGCCAGCTCGGCCCGCTCGATGCGAAGATTGATCACCAGATCAGACCGCTCGAGCGCCGCAAGCACCGTCTCGCCCGCGATGACGGGATCGCCCTCTTTCACAGGAGCGGATTTGACCCGTCCTTCGATCTCGCTGCTGACGATGGAGGTCCGGTAGGGGTCAACCGTGCCGAGGACGGAGAGCTGGCTCCGAACGCTTCGCTTGACAACTTTTGCCAAGGAAACAACGGGAGGCGGGCGGCGCCTGCCTCCTCCGGGTGCGGCGAGAGCTTCGCCCGCCAAAAACGAGGCCAGAATTGTCAGAATAAAGACAAAATACACATACCGGGCGCGCAAAAAATCTCCTTTCTCTCTGTTTCCAAGATAACGAACTAATTGTACTACTAATTTCCCCGGACATCAGGCTCAAAAAGGCTCCCCCACGGGTCTGAAAAAAGAGCAAATCCCAGCTTATAAGATTGGACGCCGCCCGGTTCCACTTCAAGGCCCTCCCCCGGGACGCCGGAAAACCGCGGCAGGCCTGCTCAAATGCCTATTTCTGAAATGCGCGGGCATTTCCCGTCCGGCAGAAACAACACGACTTGAGTCAAGACCCTATTCCCCCCATAATAGCGTGCCTCTTGATCAGCCCGTATCGCCTCCCGATTTTTATCGCCCTGAAGGTTTCACTTTCATGCGAATCGTACTCGCTGGCCACAACGTCGATGTCGAAGTCCTCCGGGAACTGAAAAAGAAAATCCTCGAGCCCGCGGCGAAAGATCTCTCGCCGGAGCGAATCGACTCGATGAGCGAGGAGGAGCTTCGCGCAAAAGCGGGCGAGCTTCAGGAACGCGCCTTGGAGCTTCTGGAACGGGACAACTTCACGCCGGAACCCATCAGCGCCGCCTACGCGCGAATCAGCCGGGACACGAGCCCGGTGGACGAGCTTCGCGCCATCGCCCGGACTGAAGTGGAAAAAGCCCGCAAGAGCAACCGCAACATTATCTTCGGTTTCGGCCACAGCTCCGTCGCCGAGCATGCGGCATTTAACATCGACGTCATCGGCGTGAGCCGGTACGCGGTCGAGGAAATCCAAAAGTTCCGTCTTCTGGCATTCACCGAAAAAAGCCAGCGCTACATCCTGCTGGAAGATGACTTCGTCATTCCGAAAGAAGTCTCCGACGCTGGGCTCGGCGATCTTTTTACCCAAACGATCAAGGCCCAGAACGCCTGCTATCACCGCCTCTACGAAAAGCTCCGCCCCTGGGTGTTCGACCGAAACCGCGATCTGGCGGAATCGAAAAAAAACCATAAAACCCTTGAAGGCTGGGCGAAAGAAGACGCCAGGTACATCGTCTCCCTCGCCACCGAGGCCCAGATGGGCATGACTATCAGCGCCCGAAATCTTGAGCACGTCATTTGCCGAACGGCCTCCCATCCACTGGAAGAAGTGCGGGAATACGGTGAAAAACTCTTCAAGGCCATCGAGGGTGTCGCGCCTTCCCTCGTGAAGTACACCGACCCGACAGCCTACAACACGGAAACCCGACCGGCGCTTCGCCGTGTGAGCGAAGAGGTTTTCTCACAGTATGGCCATCTGTCTTCAAAGCCGCTCGCGTCGGAAAAAGACGTGGCCCTGATCGACGTCACCCCCGACGCCGACATTTTGACAACAGCCGCCCTTCTGCACTCCGCTTCATCCCGGCCCATGGCCGAGTGCCGCTCGGCTGCCCGGGCGATGGGCGAGGAAGAGCGCACCCGCTTCATCGCCGAGACATTCCGCTATATGAAATCACACGACTCCGTTCTCAGGGAGTTTGAAAACGTGCGGTGCGTTTTCGAGGTCACGCTGTCGGCGGCCTGCTTCGGCCAGCTCAAACGCCACCGCATGGCCACCCTGAATACACAGCCCTACGATCCGGCGCTGGGCGTCACCGTCCCCTCGGCCATCACCGAAGCGGGCGCGGAAGACGATTTTCTCTCCGTTGTGGCGCAAACAGACGACGCTTTCAAAAAAATCGCCGAAAACGCTCCACTCGCCGCTCCCTACGTCCTCACCAACGCCCATCAGCGAAGGGTTCTCTTCGCCTCGAACGCGCGCGAACTCTATCACCTTTCCCGTCTTCGCGAAGATCCACACGCCCAATGGGACATCCGGGACAAATCCGCCCAGATGATCCGCCTCGCGAAATCCGCCATGCCGGCTACCCTGCAGTTCGCGGTGGGAAAACACCTGTTCGAGGAAACATGGGCCAGCCTTTTCCCTGGAAATTCCCCGGAAGTCGCCATCCGCTAAATTGGCAGGGTTCACCTCTGATTTACGCAAATGCTCATAACAATTTTTCAGATAAGTTAATCTGTTTACTGTATGTCAAACCCAGCCTCTGCATTTTGCCAAATAGGCAGACGTCAAAGAGTGAATAAAACCCCCGGAAACTCATTCTACTTATAGACGCCACCGATCTGCGGGGGCATCCACGAAGCCGCAGGGGATTTCGTAAAATGTTGTGGGATATGCTCTTCCTGGCCTTTTTCTTCGCTCTTTTCCTGGGGACTTTTTTTCTGTTCCGGTGGGGGCACGATAAAAGAATCACCGGGGATAAGGACAGCTGGAAATTCACGAATCACGGAAGCGGAGGCGTGTAGCGTCTCTTTCCGCATCGGCGGTGGAATTGTTCCTTTCTCTCCGGATTCCGGGAGAAAATCCGCGATATAACCACCGGGATAATGAAAAAGAACGATGAACAAGGCCGGATTCGTCCGGCTTTTTGTTTTCGGGAAAGCAAATTCTCCCTGGCTGGCCGGGCGGTCAATTTCCTGACCAAAGTGTCGTTAACGGATTGACGTTCAAGTTGAACTATTTTCAGAATCCCGACAGTCAAATCAAACATCCCAAACGCTTTTATTGTGATTTCGTCACTCCAAAAAGAGTTTCTCCCAAATCGAAATAAACTCCGGTCCTGAAATAAAACGGGCACAGAATTTGCTCTTTTTCTCAAGTGGAATCTCTTGAACCGAGCGGTCAAGAGCCTCCGCTTCTCTCTGAACATGTCGCCTGAAAATTTCAGACCCAGCCAAGCTCACGGGAAGAGGCCATGATTTACGTACTCTTCGCATCGATAGCGATTTATCTAATTCTCGTGGTCGCATGTAACGCTAACCAGACAAATGACGTGTGCTTCGCGGGACTTCGAACATTCATCGGCGCGTTGGCCCTGATCACTTTCGTGGACTTCATGACAGGGTGGGACAGCTCTCTTTCGGCGGCCACAACAAATCGCGGCGCATCACCCGAACAGGCAATCTCTCTCCCGAGCGCCGAAACGGGCTTGCCTACATCGAACACGGAAAAATCCGAGGGTTTTAAAAAAAGCGCAAGCAACTATCGGCTGGAATCTCGGGCCGGGAAATTTTTGGCTCAAGGAGAACATGATTTCATCATGAATCAACACGCCGTGAAGCGGGTGCGCCGGATTCACGAAGAAGACCGCATGCGGCTCGCCGCCAGAACGGCTATGCTCGGCATTCTTCTTCGCCGGGCCGGAAAGTAAGCCGCATCCCACAAACCCGTTCATCGATTCGCCTTAAGTGAACCTGACCCGGATGCCGCAGGATCCAAACTAAAGGAGTGCGGTTTCATGCCAAAACGAAAAACAACGCTCAGCTTCACGGAAGCCCGGATTGAGATCGAAGGCGCGCCGTCATACGAATACGATATTTACATCCGTGAGACCGGCGAGACACGCAAGACCCGGTGCGCTGGCGGCGAGTCATTTTGCCTGATTGCGGCGGACGCCAGGGCTCTTTCTCTTCTTGACGCCGATGAGAAACAAACATGGCGGATCCTTCAAAAACGACAGGCCATCGAGCGCATCTACAAGGCCTTTCCGCCCGAGCTCCGCTATATTCATGAACACCCGGTCCTCGACTCCTGGAAGAGCGATGCGAAAGCGGCCCGCTCCCGGCTCCTCTCGCCCGACATGGCGTGCTTGCGCGCGGCCGTACATCAGTTGATGAATCACGGGATCAAAAAAGAACACGCCTTTGAATTGCTCGCCCGCATTCTGCCCGAGTTGGCCCCCCGTTACTTCGAAAAATCCCAGAACCTGAAGGCAGACGCCGACAATCTCCGCAGGCGCCATGAAGAATCGGACAAACTTCTGAATAGTGCAAAAAAGGGAAATCGAAAAAATCTCATCGACGCGCTGAATCAAATCGACATGCTGCAAAAAGAACTCGATAAATCACGGAAGCGATATGCCAGTCTGATAGACGAAAGTCCCCCCACGGCCAATAAAGAAAGAGAAATATTCGACCCCTTGCCCGAAGAGCTTGATTTCGGGGAAATCGAGGCATGGTCGGCGAATGAGGCCCGACTCGCCGGAGAAAAATTCTCCCTCGCCGGGGCGAGCGAGGAGACCTGAGGAAAAATTCGCCCGAAAAAACCGGAGCCCCTCCGCCCCGGCATTTGACGAGTGTTTTTTTGCGGCATTCTTCGCGATCTTTTGGTATCCTATGAGGGAAAGCACAGGTAGCGGTTGCCCGCTCCTGTGAGCCCTCCGCCA
>CAMYJL010000113.1 GCA_947258645.1 uncultured Nitrospinota bacterium | reverse complement strand
TGGACTTGCAACTCAACGAGTTGATTGTTGAGCTTTCCGAGCCCTGATTCGATATCGTCTACCGGTATGCGCTTGGTTTTTCCCGCCGTAAATTCTCCGATGGAACGGACCTGCTGAATCGCGTCCCGGATTTTATCTGCGGCTTTCTCTAATTCGCCAACCTTGACCCTGGAAGCTTCCAAGAGCCTTGAGATGGCTTGGGCCTCAACCCGAAGGGAGAGGAATTTCTGGTTTTTCTTGAACGTTTTGATTTTCTGCTCGGATTCGCGGAGCCGGGCCTCGCTCCCTTCCAGCTGGCTTTTGATGAAGGTGAATTGTTTCAGAATCGCCTGATTGCGCGTTTCGAAATCAAAATTCCGAAACACGGTCGAGATGGTGTTGGCCATACGCGCTGCCTGATCCGGATCGCCCGAGGTGACCGTGACGGATATGATGTTGGTGTCGCCGATCTGGCCGGACTCGACCTGATCGGCCATGCCGTTGATGACGGAGACCAGCCGGCTGTTTTTCGCGATATCTTCCGACGAGAGGGATTTGTCGATCATCCCGAGTTCCTTGGAGACCCGCTCCATGACCGGATAGCTGCGGATCACCGCTGTCTGTGTGGCCATCTCCTGATACTTGTTGAAGGAATCGGCGTCGGAGACGATACCGGCGACGGCGGTATTCTGCTCGATCCGGAGGGCGCTGGAGGCGGAGTATATCGGCGTCGGCTCGTTCAGCTTCGCAAAAATGAAGCTGAAGAAACTCAAGGTGAACGTTGTGAAGATGATGATGATCTTCCGGCGGCGAATGATCCGCCAGTAGTCTCTCAAATTAATGTCGTATTGGCCCATTTATAATCCCGGGAATAATTTCCGCTTACTGGAGGACGATGCTGGTGGAAGGCGCGTCCGCAGAGAAGGTGCCATCTGATTGCGCTTCCGCCTTCCTGGCGCTCGGGCCGCCCACGTCGAATTTCAGCACGTTGGTGTTGATGGAATACACGTCTCTGAGCCTGGCCGGGTAGAAGAGGAAGTCCAGAAGCGGCGAAACCTGTTTCACGAACTCGTTCATGTCTCCAATCACGCTTCGGGGAATGACGAGGACATCGTTCGGTTGGAGCATGATGTTCCCCCGCCGATCCCCCCGCTCCAGGAGGGCTTTGAGATCGGCGCGTATCACCTCCGGTCGCTCGGGATCTCCCCGGATGATCCGCACTTCTTGCGGAAGTCCGAATTCGTTAAATCCGCCCGCTTTCGCCACGGCGTCCAGCGCTCTCATGTTGGTGGAGTGGATGAAGACGCCCGGCCTTTTGGCTTGGCCGAATACGTAAATTCTCGGCTGCTCGACCGCATCGACTCTTACTTCGGGGACAAAGACGAGGTCGCCGTCCAGGAGGAAGGGGTTTTTGGCGCCTCCGTTGTTTCCGGAGATGAAGCGGAGAAGGTTGACGGTCTGCGTTTTTCCCTCCCGCTGAAGCTTGACCCTTTCCAGATCTCCCCGAGTCGTGTTGGTGATGTGACCTCCGGCCATGAGAATGGCGTCGAGAATGGTGATGGTCTTGGCCACGTTATAGGTTTTTGGGCGGGCGACCGCCCCCATCACCCGGACGATTTTGCTCCCGAATTTCACGACCCCGATTTCAACACGGGGGTTTTTGATGAACCGCGCCAGGCGCTTCGTCAGAAGTTTGTCCAGCTCGAATACCGTCAGCCTCGCGGCCTGGGCGTCGTCGATGTAGCCGAAGCTGATCAGGCCCCGCTCGCTGACCTGAACCTGGAGGGTCTCGGCCTTGATGCCTTGCCATATCTTGATGGCCAGCGTGTCTCCCGATCCGATTACGTATTCGCCGGGAAGCCGGTCTACGGGGCTGGCGCCTTCTATCCCGGGCTTCGGTGTCTCGGGAGGCGTTTTGTCCGGGCTGGCACGGCCGGAGGCGGTTCGGTCCGGAAGGCGGGTGCCCGGGATGAGCGGAAGATGGTGCGTCTTGGGTTTCCCGTCATGGGCCACGTTCACCGCGCTGTTTTTTCCGAAGGCGGGCCAAAAGGCGATTCCCGCCCCGTGGGTCGCAGAGCCGAGATCGGGCTGTCCGTCCAGATCCAGATCGGCGACCAGAATATCCTGGTACATGCCCTTTTCGGGGAGCACCAGCCTCTGGGCGACCCACCCGATTCCTTCCTGTTGTTTCCAGAACCGAAGGCCGTTTCCGTTCATTGTGCTGGCAACGATGTCCACCCGGCCGTCTCCGTCCCGGTCGAGGGCGGCGGCGTGCCAGAAACTGCCGGTCGAGACCGGGCTGGCCATCCGGTTCATTTTTCCCTTGCCCAACCCCTCCCAGATAAGAATGCCGGTTTCTTTCCCCGTGGCCATGGCATCCGGGATGTTGTCTCCGTTCATGTCCTCGACACGGACACTCCAGAATTCCCCCCGCGCCAGGATATTCCCCTCTCCCCATTTTAGGTTTTTCCCTTTCCCCAGCCATGCGCGAATTCCGCCGCCGGGGTTTTCGCCGGCGGCGATGATGTCGATAATTCCGTCCTGATTGAGATCCGCGGCGGTGACGCCGTGGAAAGCGGCCTGGGTAACTGGCGCGGGGGCGGGTTTCCATTTGTTGGGACCGAGATTGAGCCAGATGCGGACCGTGCCCCGAGGATTTTTTCTTCCGGTGACGGCGATGATGTCCGCCCGACCGTCGAAGTTCAGATCCACCGCATGGATATCGTCAAACTGTTCTTTTGTTCTGGGTGCTTCGGCCCGCCGGAAATTGAGGTTCGCCAGATTTTTCCAGACCTCGATCCCGCCTTCTCCCCCCCTGCGGACGGAGGCGATGATGTCTAAACGTGCATCCGCGTCGATGTCGGCCAGATCGATAGAGCGAATTTCGGCGTCCGTGGGGATCGAAGCAGGGGGGGCCCATCCCCCTTTTTTTCTTCCGGGCCATATCACTATCTCGCCCGTCAGAATGTTGGCCGAGATCAACTCCGCGATTCCGTCTCCGTCCAGATCGCCGCTCGCAATTCCGCGGTAGTGGCCGCTTTGCGTGGGGCCCTTAGAAGGAATTCCCGACGTATCTTTTCGATCCTGGTATTCCGGTCTGGAGAAAATGCTGGTGAGGCCGACCTCGGAAGCTTGGACGCAGCCTGACAGCATTCCCAGCAAGATTGCCAACAGAACGAAATAAATTCCTCGATGTTTCGGTGCCACGGAAAATCTCGTCAGCGCGGATAGGTTGAACAGGACAATGTCTCCATCTCTATCGTCTTACTTTACAAGACATTTCCGGGGGCAATCAATTGGTATTTGGTAAAACTATTAATATGTACGTATTATAATTAATTTTATAATTTGCAGGGCGGGAGGCGGAAAGGGATTCGAGCCGGGTGCGTAGAGAGTGCGTCGCGTTCGGAGAAGGTCCATGAGAACTTTTACATTTCTGCTTAAATATATGGAATCAAAGCGTTTTTGTCGGGCATAATCTCTTCGTGCCCGTTTTTTTTTGATTGACGGCGTGGGCGGATGAGAAATTTTGGCGGTGTTCATCATAATGATCTTCGGGAATTCTCTTGGTGATTGAGGTGACTCTCTTGGATGGTCCTGAAAAACCCGGATTTCAAGAATCAGGCGTCTCCGCCGTGGGCCCGGATTCCGGAGGGGGAAGAGGCGTTTCGATATCGGCGAGCGGGTCAAAGCGGTTCAAGGGAACCAGGCGCGCCGAAGGGGCCGATCTTTCCGGTGGGAAGACCCGCTCTTCAGGGGGAGCGCACCGGCGGACGATCAGAAGGAAAAGCCGCGAGCGGAGTCATGGAAGCCGTTCGGGAGCGCGCCCGCAGTGGAAAGTGCTTGCGGCCATTGCCCTGGTGTGTGCCGCTACCGCGTTTATCGCGAGTGTTTTGTTAGGAGCCGACTACGGGGCGATGGTGAACTATTACCTGTTCGGCGACCCAAACCCGAAAATTTCGGCGGGGCGGCACAAAGAATTGGAAAACGAATTCAAGGATATGCTAAAGAAGGAATTCAAGGGCGGATAGCCTGTCGTTATGCTTTGGAACGCGGTTTTGCATTCATTGACATCTGTGGTGCCAAGGTTCATATCGCTTAATAGATTTCCCGCTTCGATTTCCTCAGACAAGGTGGAATATCCATGGCGCTAATTGACGATATCCGTAGCCGCAAGGTGCGATCTTGCGTCATGGGGCTGGGCTATGTCGGTCTTCCGCTGGCTCTTGAATTTGTCCGGGCGGGCTATCAGGTGGTGGGTCTGGATTCGAATCCGGATCGGGTGGCGCAGCTCCGGCGGGGCGAATCCTATGTGACGGACATTCGGGACAGCGAGATTGCCGAGGCCTTCGACACGGGCCGCTTCGACGTGACCACCGACCCGGCCATCATCTCGGAAGTCCAGACCGTCAACATTTGCGTGCCCACTCCCCTGAACAAATCGGGCAACCCGGATCTTTCATACGTTCAGTCGGCGCTGGAGGCGATTGAGAAATACAAATGCCCGGGCCAGCTCTACATTCTCGAAAGCACGACCTACCCGGGCATGACGGAAGAGGCCCTGCTTCCCGTCCTTTCCACGAACGGCGACATAGTGGGGGAGAATTTCTTCCTGGCTTTCTCCCCGGAGCGAATCGATCCCGGAAACCCCGACTACAACACCCGCAACATCCCCAAGGTCGTCGGGGGGGTGACCGAACAATGCACCGAATGCGCTGCGGCGCTGTATCAGAACGGCGTCGAGACCATCGTCAAGGTCAGCTCCCCCCGCGTGGCCGAGATGGTGAAGCTCCTCGAGAACACCTTCCGAAGCGTGAACATCGGGCTCGTCAACGAGCTGGCAAGGATGTGCCACAGCCTGGACGTGAACATCTGGGAGGTTATCGACGCGGCCAAGACGAAACCCTTCGGCTTCATGCCTTTTTATCCCGGCCCGGGTCTCGGCGGGCACTGCATCCCGGTGGACCCGATCTACCTGTCATGGAAGGCCCGTCAGGCGGGTTTCGATGTCCGGTTCATCGAGCTGGCGCGGCAGATCAACTCCTCGATGCCTCAGTTCGTGGTGGATCTCATCGTCAAGGCGCTCAGCGACCGTGGGAAGGCCTTGAAGGGCGCCCGGATTCTCCTCCTGGGGCTTGCCTATAAGGCGGGTGTCAACGACATTCGCGAGAGTCCGTCGCTGGACGTCTGGCATCTCCTTCGGGGCTGGGGGGCGCAGGTGAGCTACCACGATCCCCTTGTCTCCTCCCTGGAATTCGGCGGTGGCGAGCAGGTTTCATCTCCTTTTGCCCCCGAAACCTTCCGGAAGGCCGACTGCACCGTTGTTCTCACGGCGCACAGCTCTTTTGATTTCGCCCTCATTCACGAGCATTCCGACTGCATTGTGGACACCCGGAACGCCTTAAGTGGTTTCTCGCAGGACGGCAAAATATATAAGCTATGACCCCGAGAGGGGCGCCAAATGTATTTTTCGCCCGATTTTCGTAATCCCTCCTTCTTTCGCCGGCCTGGAATCCGTTTTAATGTCTGAGAATGGTTGACATAGGGGGGTGGTTCCGTTTTAATCCCCGCCTACGCCTGGAGGGGCTTTTTGTCTCAAGGGCGATTTGTCTTCAGGACATGGGATGGCCTGCTGGAGAGTTATCTGGTGAGAATGTATCAGCCGACGAAATTTATGTCGAAAGAAGAGGCCGCCGGCGAGCAGCGCTGGGTTCTGGTCGATGCCGATGGCCTGACGCTCGGCCGCCTGGCCACCCAGGTGGCGATACGCCTCCGGGGCAAGCACCGGCCCGACTGGACGCCGCACGTCGATGCCGGCGACTATGTGGTGGTCATCAATGCGGATAAAATCCAGCTGACAGGCCGGAAGGATGTTCAGAAAAAATATTTCCGGCATTCGGGATATCCGGGCCACATGAAGGAAATCACCGCTGGGAAGTTGCTCGACCTGCATCCTGAGCGGGTGTTTCAGTTCGCCGTGCGGGGGATGCTTCCCAAGACGAAGCTGGGCCGGGCGATGATGAAGAAACTCAAGGTCTACGCGGGGGATTCGCATCCGCACGAGGCGCAGAACCCGGAGACGATTTCAATCGATTAATTTTCGGTCGATTCGCAGGGGCCAATCCTTTGGCCGCTAAAACGGAAGGAGCTTTACCCCGATCATGGCAACCACGGTCACAAAATATTACGCGACAGGCAAGCGGAAGACTTCGATCGCGCGGGTGTGGATCCTCCCGGGGGAAGGCAGGATTTTTGTCAATAAAAAGCCCGTGGATGAATATTTTCTGCGGGACACCTCTCTCATGATCATCAAGCAGCCCTTCGAACTCACGGGGACTTGGGGTCGATTCGATGTGCGCGCCACGGTCGTCGGTGGCGGGCTTTCGGGCCAGGCAGGCGCTGTCCGGCACGGAATCTCAAAAGCGTTGCTCGAAGTCGACCCCGGCTATCGCGGTGAGCTCAAGAAAGCGGGCCTCATCACGCGCGACTCGCGCGTAAAAGAGCGCAAGAAATACGGCCTCAAGGGCGCCCGCAAGAGCTTTCAGTTTTCCAAACGCTAAAAACAATTTTTCGATACGCATCACTCAGCCCCCGTCCATAGCGGGGAGGAGGATTTGCGATGTTCCGGGTCGCCGTGGTGGGAGCCACGGGCTACACCGGTTTCGAGTTGCTGCGGCTGCTTGCCTCCCACGGCGGCGTAGAAATCGGTGCCCTGACTTCCGAGACATATTCCGACCGGGAAGTGGGAGAGGTGTTTCCCGCTTTCTCGAAAGTGATTTCAAAACGGCTCCAGAAATTCGATCCGGCCCTTTGCCGGGAAACGGATCTGGTTTTTTGCTGTCTTCCGCACCGCACGGCCATGAACACGGTTCCGGCGCTCCTGGAGGGGGGCCGACGGGTCGTTGATCTGTCTGCCGACTTCAGGCTGCGGGATTCCGCGGTGTACGAATCGTGGTACAAAACCGATCACATCTGCCCCGAGCGCATCGGCGAGGCCGTTTACGGGATTCCCGAGATCTACCGTGAGAAAATCCGGGATGCGAAGCTGGTGGCCAATCCGGGGTGTTATCCCACGGGGGCGATCATCGCCCTCTCGCCGCTTCTTCGGGCGGGGCTGATTCGCTCCTCTTCGATCATCATCGACGCGAAGTCCGGTGTATCGGGGGCGGGGCGGAAGGCCGACCTGGGCATTCAGTTCAGCGAGGTGAACGAGCGGTTCAAGGCGTATGGAATCGCCACCCACCGGCATACGCCCGAGATCGAACAGGAGCTATCCGCCGCCGCGGGCGGGGAGGTGCGCGTTTCGTTCACGCCCCATCTCGTTCCCATGACGCGCGGAATCCTCTCGACCATCTACGCGGAGGCGGACGACGGAGCCGACGCTGCGGCGGCCCGGGGCGCTCTCGAGGAGACATATGGCGGCGAGCCTTTCGTGCGCCTCATGCCGGCGGGAGAATTTCCCAACGTGAGTCAGGTGGCGGGGAGCAACTTCATCGACATCGGGCTCACACTCGACGAGCGCACGGGACGGTTTGTCATCGTGACCGCTATCGACAACCTGGTGAAGGGGGCGTCCGGCGCCGCCGTCCAAAATATGAATCTCATGCTGGGGCTGCCCGAAGCGCAGGGGCTCGCCCATCCGGGGTTTTGGGTATGAACGAAAAAATTGGTATTCAGACAATTCAAGGCGGTGTCTGCGCGGCGGAGGGCGTGAGCGCGTCCGCCGTCACGGCGGGCATCAAGGAGTCCGGGCGGCCGGACATGACGCTCATCGAGTTTGCCCCCCCGGCTAGGGCGGCGGGCGTCTATACGCGGAACCTCGTTTGCGCGGCCCCCGTGACGCTGTGCCGGGAGCGCGTGGGAAAAGGGGCGCTTCGGGCGATCCTGGTCAACAGCGGGAATGCGAACGCTTGCACGGGTAAAGCGGGAATGGCGGACGCCCATCGGCTCTGCCGCGAGGTTGCGGCGCGCCTCAAATGCGCCGAGGAAGAGATCGTCATGTCCTCGACGGGCCTGATCGGTGCGCCTCTTCCCGTGGACAAGATGGTGGCGGCGCTCGACATGCTGGTCTCTGATCTTTCCGGGGATGGCGGCGCCGCATCCGCCGAGGCCATCATGACGACGGACACCCACCCGAAAGAATACGCCGTCTCGATCGAGCTGCCGGATGGCACCGTTCGATTGGGAGGGATGACGAAAGGGGCAGGGATGATCGCGCCGGACATGGCGACCATGCTGGCGTATATCACGACCGACGCGGATGTCCCCGAAAATATTCTGGCCGATCTGCTCCGCTCGGCGACGGCGGAATCGTTCAACTGCGTCACCATCGACGGAGACATGTCCACGAACGATACGGTTATCCTCGCCGCGACCGGCGTCTCAGGGGTGAAGGTCGAGGGCGGCGAGGCGCTGGCCCGGTTCGAGGCGGGCCTTCGGAAGGTATGCACCGAGCTGGCGCTGTCCATCCTCCGGGACGGCGAGGGCGTGACGAAGGTCGTCGAAATCCGGATTGAGGAGGCGGCCGACGCCGGAGAGGCCCGGAGGGCAGCCCGATCGGTGGCCGAGAGCCTCCTGGTGAAGACGGCGCTTTTCGGGGGCCTGGCCAACTGGGGGCGGTATTTCGCGGCCGCGGGCTACAGTGGGGCCCGGGTGGACCAGGAGCGGATGTCCCTGCGGATTGGGGATGTCCGCGTGGTCGAGGGGGGCGCGCCCGTCCCCGGCTGGGAGGGATCCCTGGCGGAGGTTCTGAAAAGGCCTGAATATTCCGTGGTTTTGGGGCTCGGCGTGGGAGAGGCGAAATCCCGATTCTGGACGACGGACATCAGCTACGACTACGTCCGGATCAACGCCGACTACCGCACATAATCGCTTTAATTTCGGGGGGTTGAATCACCGCCCCCCTTATGAGACATTCCCATCGCCGCGCGTCGGCGGCCGCAAAGGGTGGGTCCGCGCGGAGATTCGCATTTCACGCCCCATATCAGATGTAATTTCAGCCCCTTCCGCCGGGGAGCTGCGAAGGTTCCGCCTGCCTGAAGGCGGAAAGGAGGCACTGCCCCGTGGCAACCGTTACGCTGAAGGAACTTCTCGAGGCCGGCTCTCATTTCGGCCACCGGACCACCCGCTGGAATCCCAAGATGCGCCCCTATATATTCGGCGCGCGGAACGGGGTTTACATCATCGACCTTCAAAAAACCCTCCGGCTCTTCAAGGAAGCGCTTGATGTCCTGACGGAGATCACCGCCAAGGGGGGCGATGTCCTTTTTGTCGGCACCAAGC
>CAMYJL010000112.1 GCA_947258645.1 uncultured Nitrospinota bacterium | reverse complement strand
CGTCCGCTCGTACTCGCGGTACTCGGGGAGGACGCGGCTCGACACCGAGACGGCAATCCCCTCTCCTTCGAGCGCCGCCGCCGTCTTCTCTTCGTGATCGGGATTGGCGTAGGAATGCAGAAAGCAGATCGCCACCGCTTCCACCCCTGTGCGCCTGAGCTTTTCCGCGAGTGGCTTCAGCCCGGCATTGTCGAGGGGTTCCACAACGCGCCCCCGCTCATCCAGACGCTCGCGCACGCCGAACCGGAGCCGTCTCGGCACGAGGGGGACGGGCCGGTGGTAGGCGAGATCGTAGAGCGCTTTCCGGTTCTGCCTTCCGATCTCGATGACATCCTCGAACCCGGCGGTCGTGATCAGCGCGATCTTCGCGCCCCTTCGCGTGAGCAGCGCGTTCGTCGCGACGGTCGAGCCGTGCGTGAGGTCGAGCGGGCGGCCCTGAATCGCCTCCGCCAGATCGCCAAGGCCCTTCAGGATCGCCCGCGCCGGATCGTCCGGCGTGGAGAGCACCTTGTGCACCAGCGCGCGGCCCCGCTCGATGAGGATAAAGTCCGTGAACGTTCCGCCGGTGTCCACCCCGACGCGGATCGATTTTGCGCTGTTTTTCTTCATCACCGTCGCCTTTTCGACCAGGCTTCCGGATTCAGGAGGTTGGGCGGCCGCCGCCCCGAGAGCAACGCCCGCACGTTCCGCACCACGCGGTCCGCCATGTCGCCCAGCCCCTTGTCGGTCGAGGCCCCGATGTGCGGGAGCATGACGACGTTCTTCATTTTAAAGAGCGGAGACTTTTGCATCGGTTCTTTTTCGTACACATCCAGCCCCGCGCCTCCAAGATGACCCGAGCGAAGGGCGCGGACGAGCGCCCGCTCGTCCACTACGGCCCCGCGCGCCGTGTTGATGAGGACTGCGCCCCGCTTCATCTGCGCCAGCTCCGCCCCGCCGATGAGATGGCGGGTGTCCGTGTTCAGGGCGACGTGGAGGGAGACGAAATCCGCCTCCGCGAGAAGGCGGTTCAGCGAACGGTAGCGCACGCCGAGCGCGGCTTCTTCTTTCGGGGTTCTTCTCCTCAGGCTCCAGTAGATCACCTTCGTCCCGAAACCGGCCGCCATCCGGGCGACGGCGGCGCCGATTCCCCCAAGTCCCACGACCCCCAGCGTCCGGCCCGGCAGGCTCCTTCCTTCCAGAAGATAGGGGGTCCATTTGTCCCACGCGCCCGCGCGCATGAAGGCGTCAGCCTCCGGAATCCGGCGGCAGACGGCGAGCAAAAGCCCCATCGCGCTCTCGGCGGTGGGGCCCACGACCGCGCCGGGCGTGTTCGTCGCCAGGATGCCGCGCCCGGTCGCCGCTTCGAGGTCGATGTTGTCGTAGCCCACCCCGAAGTTCGCCACGAGGCGCAATTTTTGCGCGGCGTCCATGAACGCGGCGTCGATTGGATCTTCCACCATGGGGATGATGACTTCGGCGTCCCGCGCCGCGCGCCGGTAGGCGGTGGCGGAAGGCGCGGTCTCCTGGCGGTGGACCCGCAGGTCGGCGAAGGTGCGGAGCTTGTCGAAATTTCCCGGCCGGAAGCGCCGGGAGAGAAAAACACGGGGGGGCGCCTTCTTGGCCGGAGCCGGGCTCATTTCCCCAGTTTCGCGACGGCGGAACCGATGCGGTCGAGGGCCTTTTCGAGGTTTTCGACGCTGTTGGCGAAGCACATCCGAAGGTGTTGGTTGGCGTGCACCCCGAAGGCCGAGCCCGGAAGCGTCGCCACGCCCATTTCGTCCAGCAAGTAGTCCGAAAATTCCTCCGTCCCCATCGGAACCTCGCTTACGTTGGGAAACGCGTAGAACGCCCCGCCGGGCGAGAGGCAGGAAATGCCCTCGATTTCGTTCAGGCCCGAGATGAACAGATCGCGGCGGCGCTTGAAGTCGGCCATCATCGCCTCGCTCTCGGACTGATCGTCGAGGATGGCCTTGGCGCCCGCCATCTGGATGAACGGCGGAACGCAGCTCACCGAGTTGGTGATGAGCTGGGTCAGCTTGTCGGCGATCTCGGCGGGGGCGGCGACGAAACCGAGCCGCCAGCCCGTCATGGCATAGGTCTTCGAGAAGGTTTCGAGCATGATGGTCCGCTCGCGCATGCCGGGGAGGGTTCCGAGGGAGATGTGCTCGCCCTCGAAGAGCATGTGGGCGTACACCTCGTCCGAGAGCACGACGATATCGTTTTCGATCGCGATCTCGGCGACCATCTCAAGATCCGCGCGCGTCAGGGTGCCGCCCGTCGGGTTATGGGGGTAGTTGAGGATGAGCAGGCGCGTCCGGTCGGTGACCCGGCTGCGGAGGTCGTCGGCGGTGAAGCGGAAATCGTTTTCCTCGAGGATGGGAAGCGGCACCGGCTTCGCGCCCGCGTAGAGCGCGACGGACTCATAGACCGGAAAACCGGGGTCGGGGTAGATCACCTCGTCGCCAGGACCGGCGAAGGCCATGATGGTGTAGTAGAGGAATGGCTTGCCGCCCGGGCCGACGACGATTTCCTCGGGGGTGTACGCGCCGCGGCCCATTCGCCGGAAGAACTCGCAGCAGGCCTCCCTCAGCTCGAACACGCCCGCCGAGGGGCAGTAGTGCGTCTGGCCCGACTTGAGCTGGGCGTAGGCTTCCTCGACGATGTTGGAGGGGGTGTCGAAATCGGTGTCGCCGATCTCGAGGTGGATGATGTCGCGGCCCTGGCGCTCGAGCTCCTTGGCCTTGGCCAGGACGACGAAGGCGCTCTCGGTCTTGAGGAGGTCCATTCTCTCGGCGAATCGCATCGTTTCCCCCTTCTCTCTTTCCGTTATGGGCCGGGAGATTCTTCTCCCAGCGCGCCGCAATCTTCGAGGGCCGAAAGGACCTCGGGCAGCGGGAGGCCGACCACGTTGGTGTAGCTTCCTCTCACGCTGTCGATCAGGCTGCCGCCAGCTCCCTGGATGGCGTAAGCCCCCGCCTTGTCCATGGGCTCACCAGTGGCAACATAGCGCCCGATGGATTCATCGTCCAACGCCCGGAAGCAGACTTCGGTCCGGACTGCGAATGTCCTGATGTTTCCGTCAAAAGCCAGGGCGAAACCTGTGATGACCTCGTGTTTGCGGCCAGAGAGGCGGCCCAGCATTTTCCGGGCCTCTCCGCTTTTTCCGGGCTTGCCCATCTCCTCTCCTTCGAGGACGACCACCGTGTCCGCCCCCAGCACCACCGCTCCCGGATGACGCACCGCCGCCCAGGCGGCCTTGGCCCGCGCACGCCCCTGGGCCCGCCCTTCCGGCGGAAGGGATTCGTCGGCGCCGTTCTCTTCTTCCTCGGGAGGAGGGGCGTCGATCTCGAACGAAAGCCCGGCTTCCCGAAGGAGCTGTTCCCGCCGGGGAGAGGCCGACGCCAGCACCAGCGGGCGCTTGTGGACCTTTTTTTTCACCTCGGGAACGCCCTCAGCCATGAAGGGGGAAATCGACGGGTCCGGTACAGGACGGTTTAGTAGTCTCTCTCGACAATGTAGTCGGCGATGGCACGCAGGGAATCGACATGGGTGGAGTCCGGAAGAATCGAAAGCGCCGACTTGGCCGCTTCGACATAGCTCCGGGCCCGATCGAGCGTATAGGGAATGGCTTCGTATTTTTCCATCAACTCGAGGACATCGCTGAAATCCTCCGGTGCGACGGCGTTGGAATTCACGATAACCTGGTTCAGCCGCTCGAACTCCGCCGGTGTGGCCAGCGTGCATATCCGAAGCAGAGGCATCGTGATGTTCCCCTCGCGAAGGTCCTTTCCGACCTCTTTTCCCGTGCGGCCCTCCTCGCCCATGTAGTCGAGCGCGTCGTCCACGAGCTGGAAGGCGTAGCCCACCTGCACCCCAAACTGATGCATCGCCTCGACGACGGAGGGAGAAGCCTCACCCAGAAGCGCGCCCACTCGGCAGCTCGAAGCGATGAGCGCGGCTGTCTTCCGGTAAATGACGTCCAGGTACTCTTCTTCGGTAATTCGGGTGTTGAACATGTTGACGAGCTGGAGGACTTCTCCCTCGGAGAGAAGGGTGCAGGCGTCCGACATCGTCCTCAAAATTTCGGCACTTCCGTCCTTCGCCATCATCGAGAAGCTTCGGGAAAAGAGAAAATCCCCGACCAGGACGCTCGCCTCGTTCCCCCACTTCGAGTTCGCGGAGGGGTTTCCCCGCCGCACCTCGGCCCCGTCCACCACATCGTCGTGCAGAAGGGTGGCCGTGTGGATGTATTCGACAATGACGCTGTGGGTGATCATGCGGGGCCCGGCATATCCGCAGGCCCTCGATGATAGCAGGAGGAGCATGGGGCGGATTCGCTTCCCGCCCGATCCGCTGAGATGGCCGCTCACGTCGGGGATGAGCACCACATCGGAGCGGAAATTCTCGTCGATGGCTTCCTCGACGCGCAGCAGATCGGGGGAAAGACTCTCAACAATCTCGGAAAACTTCATCGTTTCTCCCGCTACCGCGGACAAAATTCGAAAAAATCACTCTCGTCCAAAAAATCATCAGGTTGGATGCCCATTTTCGGAGGGTTAGCGCAGGCATGTCAAGGGCTTTCCGCCAGACCCCGCCCCTCCGACGTGACTCGCGGGGCCGGGTTGGTTAAATTACCCCCCTGTTGCTCTGCCTGAAACACTTTCTCAGGAGCTCTCCCGATGGACCGGGAAATCAACATCACAGCCGGGGACGTTCAAACCAGAGCCCGCCTCCTCGAGACGCCAACGGCGGACCTCCTCTGGAGCGCCCTTCCCGTCACCGGGCGGGCCAGCCTGTGGGGAGAAGAGATTTACTTCGAGATCCCTCTCGACGCCCCGGCCGAGCCCGAAGCCCGAGAGGAGATGGAGACGGGCGAGATCGCCTTCTGGCCGCCCGGCAAGGCCTTCTGCATCTTCTTCGGCCCCACCCCCGCCAGCGCGGGAGACGCCCCCCGCGCCGCCAGCCCGGTCAACCCGCTCGGTAAAACAACGGGCGACCCCAAGCAATTCCGGAGCGTCCCGAACGGGGCGGAAGTCCTGATCGAGAGGATGGGATGAGCCAGGCACAGAAATTCGAAACCGGAGGAGACGACTGCGTCATCCTCCACTACAACGAGATCGGCCTGAAGGGAAAAAACCGGCCCTTCTTCATCAAGCTCCTCGCCCGGCGGATCGAGGAGGCCGTGCGCCCCCTCGCCGGAATTCACCGGGTTCGTAAGCTCCACGGCAGGCTCCTCCTCGAAATTCCTGAAGTTTGCGACTGGTCCGGCATCAGCGAGGCCCTCGCACGCGTCTTCGGCCTCGCCTACTTCGCCCGGGCGAAATCGATCCCCCTCGATCTCGACGCCGCCACCGAGGCCGCCCTCGAAATAATCGCGCCTCTGACCATCGCCAGCTTCGCCGTCCGCTCCCGCAAGGAACACCCCGGCCTCCCCCTCAGCTCCCGCGAATGGGAGCGCGCGGTCGGCGCCCGCGTCCAGGCCCGCCGCCACCTCCCTGTCGACCTCAGCCACCCCGGCACCACCATCTACATCGAAGCCCTGAAGGACCGCGCCATCCTCTACGCCGAAAAAATCCCGGGGCCCGGCGGCCTCCCCGTCGGCTCGAGCGGAAAAGTCGCCGTCATGCTCTCCGGCGGGATCGACTCCCCCGTCGCCGCCCACCGGATGATGAAGCGCGGCTGCCAGGCCGTCTTCGTCCACTTTCACGGCGCGCCCTACCTCAGCCGCGCCTCGGCCGAAAAGGCGGGCGACCTCGCCGAGATCCTGGGCGGCTATCAGCCCGGCAGCCGCCTCTACCTCATCCCCTTCGGCGCGCTCCAGAAAGACATCGTCCTCTCCGCCCCCGCCGCCGACCGCGTCGTCCTCTACCGGCGCTTCATGATCCGCATCACCGAGCGAATCGCCCGCCTCGAGGGCGCCCTCGCCCTCGTCACCGGTGAGAGCCTCGCCCAGGTCGCCAGCCAGACCCTCTCCAACATGGCCGCCATCGAAGAGATCGCCAACCTCCCCATCCTCCGGCCCCTCGTCGGCATGGACAAGGAAGAGATCATCGCCGAGGCCCGGGCACTCGGCTCCTTCGAGATCTCCATCGAGCCCGATCAGGACTGCTGCTCCCTCTTCACCCCCAAGCACCCCGCCACCAAGTCCAAGGCCCACCTGCTCCGCCGCCTCGAGGCCGCCATGCCCGCCGATCAGATGATCGACCGCGCCCTCGCCGAGGCCGAAGTCCTCGAGATCAGGGGAGGCGCGCGGCCCACTGTACGGCCCTTCCCCGAAGTGCACCCCTTTCCGGCGAAGGACGTTGCCGAGCCCTAATCCTTTTTCCCGTAAACTCCCGGAATCTCCCGGAAGCCTCCGCCGGGGCGCACGCCACGCCCGGTTTCGAATATAAAAGATGAGCGGACAAAACCTGCCACAGGAAATGCGGGGGGGTGCGGGGGGATCGTTTTGAACCCTTCGGCTTCGCTCAGGGCAGGCTCCGCGAAGGATCCGCTTTCTGTTCTTGAAAAACCGCTCCCGACAGAACTATTCCGGCTCGTCAGCCGCCTGAAAGAAGAGTACAGTCCGGGAGCAATTTGCAGGGGTTTTCTCCATAGAGTTTGGATCGAATCGTTCCCCCTGTTCCGCCCTAAAAACATTTGCTTATTCGATAGGAGTGGCACCATGCAAACGAACCGAATCGCCATCGCCCTGATGACACTGGCCGCCTTGAGCCTCCCCGCCGGCGCCGCCCACGCCCAAAACGCCCGGGCCGATCTGATCGCCAAGAGCGGAAGCAAGGTGAAAGGAACTGTCCTCTTCGAGGATGTGAAGGGCGGGGTTCGCGTTCGAGTGAAGGCAACGGGTCTCCCGGCCGGAATGCACGGCTTTCATATCCACGAAAAAGGCGATTGCAGCTCGGGCGACGGAATCAGCGCCGGGGGCCACTACAACCCCGGGAATACCAGGCACGCCGGTCCGGACAGCCCTACCGGGAAGCGCCACGCGGGTGACCTGGGGAACCTCGCCGCCGATGGCTCCGGCAACGCCTCCCTTAATCGCGTCTTCAAGGGGGTCAGCATTTTGGGCGGGAAGAACCCCATCGCCGGGAGAGGTGTGATCATCCACGCCGGTGAGGACGATCTGAAATCGCAGCCCACAGGCAACGCCGGTGGCCGCCTCACCTGCGGCGTGATCGGCGTGACGACTGATTAAGGTAAAATCGGATTTTCGTTTTCACCCCGAACCCTTCTTTACTAATTTTAGATAATTCAATTAATATCTGGGAAATGTCGGTTCAACCAGCCCCTTCAGCGGTGGCACCGAAAAGCGGCGCCCCGCTGAAGGTCGACGTTAGGCGTTTACAATACGGAGGACAGTCATGAGGGCGAATTATCGCGTTTCGTACACTGGCCCATGCCTTGTAGCACTCCTCGCTTTTCTCCTTTCCGGTTGCGCCTCGATGAATTCGTCGAAAGAAGCACTCCAAAGCATCGGAAACAAGGAGGGGGTCGTCGTTGGTTCCGTCTTGCTCACTGCTGCGCAAGGAGATGCGAACGAAACAGGGTGGAGCTTCCTCCGCGGGCGGAAAGCGGGTGAACTGAAGTATTCCGTTTCGATTTCTGAAACTGGATTCAACCCAATTAAGCTTATATATACTCTTCCGGCGACTCCGGGCAAAGAAGAGTTCTTCGTAAAAAAATTACCCGCGGGCAACTACCAGATGGACAGAATCGAGCCCACCGGGATCCTTGCCCCTACGGCGTGGAAGTTTCCCTTGGGCGTGGTCTTCACTGTGAAGCCTCAAAAGGTCACCTATATCGGCAGGCTTGTGGTGATTTTTCCGGATCGAATCCTCCAGGGCAGCCGTTTCAAATTTACCATCCAAGATGCGCAAAAAGAGACAATCGAGAAGCTAAGGAACGACTATCCTTCGATCGTCCCTAACGCCGTAAGGGAATTGGCCAGACGCGATGAGGGTCCAAATTCCGTTCCAGGAAATACAGTTGCGTCTCCTCTCCTGCAACGCGATACGCTGAGGATAATTTTGGTGATGGACGGCGCTGCGGACAATACATGCGCCAAACGAACCGTTGTCAACACCGAACCGATCAAGAGGCCCACCCGACCGGACGATACGGGGCAAGAACGCTGGACTGTGGATCGGTGCGGCAAAGCAATTCCGTATCTGGTTACATATACGCCGAGCGCACGAGGAGGCACTGATATCAGTGTCAAACCGGAGAAATAAAAAAACGCCCCGCCTAGGATTCAGACGGGGCGTCATTCGTTTCTGCTCGAAAAAAAATTAAAACGTCACCTTCTTCGGCGAGCGCCTGGGCCGATCGCCCGGGAAGGTGATGCCGCTGGCGTTGATGCCGAGATCGACCATCATCTTGGCCAGCCCGATGGCGCAGCCGTAGCCCTCGACGACGGGCACCTCCCAGCCCCGCTCATTGAGCCCTTCCTGCACGAAGGGCTGAAGCCAGAACGAACCCGAGCACCCGAAGGTGATCGCCTCGGCGCCGTCTTCTTCGAGCGCGGCCTCGGCGGCAGCGACGGCCTTTTCCACGGCCACGGAGCGCTCGCCCGCGACGGCTTTCTTGCGCTCATCCACAAGGTCGGGCTCGTTTTCATAGCCGGGCCGGGGATGGTAGTAGCCGATGTTGCGGATGGAGGCGCAGCGGCGGTCGAAGCCGTGCTGCATGATGAGGTTCGAATAGTACATGTTGTGCGGCTCGGCGAAGTCAATGACGCTGAACTTGCGCCCCAGCATGGAGGCCACGTGCATCTGCGAGAAGGCGCAGGAGGTCACGGCGACGTTGTGCGGGCGGCAAATCTCCCGGGATTCGAGAAAGCCGGGCTCGCCCCCGCCGAGGAGGACGATGCCGTTGTACTTCCCGCTCTTGCAGGCCTTCTTGACGATGGGAAGACGCGCCGCCGCCACCCAGGCGAACTCCTCGCGGTTTTCCACCGCCCAGTCGCCGTAGCCGGTGGGCGGACCCTCGTCCAGCTCCCACTCCACGTCCTCAAGATACTTGTGGTTGAACTCCTTGTAGTTCATCAGCCGCTCTTCCTTCGTCCCCTTGCGGTCGTGGTAGTACTTGCTGCCGCCGGGCACGTGAAACGGCTGAATCAGCAGAAAACGGTATTTTTTATCCGGCATGGCGATTCTCCTCTATTGAACGATTGCGGTGCGATAATTTTCTTTGAACCTTTCGGAAAATTTCCGGGATCCATATTCCTACCAGGACGAAAAAATCAAGAATGAGATGGAAATATACGGTTACCCCCACAGGATT